>JBAWVU010000419.1:0-2442 GCA_037147135.1 Chloroflexota bacterium | reverse complement strand
GCCTTCACGACCGACTCGTACGTCGTGAGCCCGATCGAGTTCCCGGGAGGCGACATCGGCGAGCTCGCGGTGAACGGCACCGTGAACGACCTCGCGATGATGGGCGCGGTCCCGCTCGCGATCTCGCTCGCCTACGTCATCGAGGAGGGGCTCTCGTTCGACGATCTGCGCCGGATCACCGAGTCCGCCGCCCGCGCCGCACAGGTCGTGGGCGTGCGCATCGTCACCGGCGACACGAAGGTGGTGGGACGCGGGGCCGCGGACCGGCTGTTCGTCAACACCGCCGGCATCGGGGTGATTCCGGCCGGCGTCGCGCCCTCCGCAGATCGCGCCGAGGTCGGGGACGCCGTGATCCTCTCGGCACCGATCGGCCTCCACGGCGTCGCGATCATGAGCGTCCGCGAGGGGCTCGAGTTCGAGGTGGAGATCGCCTCGGATACGCGGCCTCTCAACGCGCTCGTCGCCGATCTCGTCGCGGCCGTGCCGGACGTCCGGGTGCTTCGCGATCCCACGCGGGGCGGCCTGTCGTCGGCGCTCAACGAGATCGCTGCGTCGTCGGGCGTCGGGATCGTCCTCGATGAGCCGGCCATCCCCATCCCCGGACCGGTGCGCGCCGCGTGCGAGATGCTCGGTCTCGACCCCTTCCACGTCGCGAACGAGGGCGTGTGCGTCGCGATCGTGGCGGCGGACTCGGCGGGTGCGGCGCTCGCGACGATGCGCGCCCGGCCGGAGGGTGCCGAGGCCGCGGTCATCGGGCGGGTCGTCGCCGATCACCCCGGGATGGTGACGATCCGGACGATCGTCGGGTCGGAGCGGATCGTGGACATGCTCATCGGGGAGCAGCTGCCGCGGATCTGCTGAGCGCGGGAGACGGCTAGACTCGGCTCGATGACCGACACCACCCATCTCGTCCGCTTCGTCACGCTCGAGGGCCCCGACGGCTCCGGCAAGTCGACCCAGGCCCGTCTCCTCGGGGAGCGGCTGGCCGCGGCTGGCCTCGACGTCGTGGTCACGCGAGAGCCGGGTGGGACGCGCCTCGGCGAGCAGGTCCGCGACATCGTCCTCGGCGCCGGCCGCGACCTGGATCCGCGGGCGGACGCGCTGCTCTTCTCTGCCCAGCGGGCGCAGCACGTATCCGAGGTGATCGGGCCGGCGCTCGCGGCCGGTCGCATCGTCGTGTGCGATCGCCACCGGGACTCTACGATCGCCTACCAGGGCTATGGGAGCGGGCTCGACGTCGAGGCCATGACGAGGCTCCAGGACGTGGCGACGGCGGGTCTCGTCCCCGACCTCACGATCCTCTTCGACCTGCCGGTCGACGTCGGGCTCCGCCGCCGGATGACCGGGCCGGCGGGGGACCGGAACAAGTTCGAGCTCGACCGCGACTTCGACCGGGCTTACCACGATCGCGTCCGGGCGGGCTACCTGCGCATGGCATCGCAGGGCGGTCGCTGGCGGATGGTGGACGCGGCGGCGGACACTGAGGCGGTCGCCGACCAGGTCGCCGAGATCGTGTTCGCGGCGGTCCTGCCGGGGTAGGGTCGCGACGTCGGGCCCGGAGCGGTGACCGCGCTCTTGGCTGCCTCTGCCCGGGTCCCGGCCGGGCCCCTTGGCTCCCTCTGCCCGGCCGCCCTATCCGGCCGCGGACGTCGTGATGGCGACCGCGCCGCCACCACCCGCCTTGGCCCGCTCGACGGCGATCGTCGCGGCGGCGAGGAGCTGGTCGAGCGACGTGCCGTCCTCGGGGCAGTGCGCGACGCCGGCCGACGCCCTGACCTTCCAGTCGCCGACCGGCTCGATCGCGCCGATCGCGTCGAGGATGCGGCGCCCGACGACCTCGCCGCCGCTCCCCGGGGCGATGATCACGAACTCGTCCTCCCCCCAGCGGCCGACGGTGTCCACGAGTCGGACGCCGTCGCCGACGGCGGCCGCGACCCGGCGCAGGACGGCGTCGGCGGCCGTCCGTCCGGCCCCGTCCCTCGCGGCGCGGTAGCCGTCGATGTCGACCACGACGACCGCGAGCGGGCTCCCCCCGCGGATGGCGCGGGCGACCTCAAGCTCGCCGACCCGGTCGAATGTCCGGCGGTTCGCGAGCCCGGTGAGCGGGTCGACCTGCGAGAGCCTGTCCTCCCAGTCCGTGCGCGCATGGGCCGCTGCCGTGAGCAGCCCGCGCTCGACGATCGACGCCGCGATCCCCGCGATGCCGGCGGCGATCCGCCGCTCGTCGGGGGCGAGCGGGCGGCCGTCCGCGTGGGCGACGAGCAGGACCCCGACGACGAGCTCCGCGCCGTCCCGGAGGATCGCGAGCGGGAGGATCACGCCGGGCCCGATCCCGACGCGGGTCGCGGCCGCCGAGGCATGCTCGTCCGGGAACGTGGCGGCCATCCCCGTGCGGGCGACGATCGCGAGCGCGTCGCCCGACCCGTCGACGGCCAGCCCCTC
>JBAWVU010000418.1:0-2461 GCA_037147135.1 Chloroflexota bacterium | reverse complement strand
GTACCACATGGGCAGCCAGATCATGCCCGCCTGCGGCGCCGCGGCCACGTCCTCGATGCTCCGCTGCAGGACCTGCTCGATCTGGCTCTGCAGTCCGAGCGCGGTGCCCCAAACGACGGCCTGGTCGGGCGTCTCGAGCCAGGTCAGCCCGGACTGCGCGACGACCTCGTCCATCGACCGGGCCTGCTCCATCGTCCGCTCGAGCGTTCGCTTGTAGCCGCCGAGCCAGACCTTGGCCTTGGCCCCCTCGAGCGTCCGGGCGGGCATCGCGTACCCGGCGACGACCGTGACGACCCCGGCCGCCCCGACGGCGAGCGCGAACAGCGTGAGGGAGTCCGCGGGGATGCTCACCGCGACGATGAACAGGACGAACGCGACGATGATCTCCGTCGTCCCCAGGCCTATCCACCGGCCCATGACCGAGCTCGGCGCGCGCGAGAACCACTTGAGCGCGACGGCGCTCTTCTCGAGGCGCGAGTCGAACTCGTCGACCTTCGTGCCGAATTCGAGGAGCTCGCTCGGCTCGATGTAGCCGGTCGGCTTGCCGATCCGCTGGAGCTGTGTGAGGGCGTACGTCTCGGCCGGACCGAGCGTCGCCCGACGGTTGAGCGCGACCCGCGCGTCCGCGGGATCCGGCTCGGTGATCTCGATGCCGACCTTGGTCGACTTGAGGATCCCGACCTCCTCCTGCCGGAACGCGATCTCGCCACGGCTCGCGAGGTCGAGGATGGCGGTCGTGAGGGCGCGCCTCGACGTGCTACCGTCGAGGATGAGGGCTCCGGTGGCCGCGGTCATCTCCATCGGCGGGGCGGGCATGAACATCGAGTCGCTCGGCGCGACGTACGGGTCCCGTCCGCGCCGGTACCACGCGACGACCGCGTAGCCTGCGAGGAGGACGAACAGGAGCGGCGCCACGACCAGGCCCATGACGGCGTTGAGGACGCGGAAGAACTGGAGTCGCGACGCGTTCTCGGGCGTCATGAGCTCGTCGATCCGGCCGATCCCGGCGAGCATCGCCCCATCGAGTTCGCCTGCGCGGAGGAGCGGGACCATGTCGTTCTCGAAGATCGCCTGGCGCTGCTCGTTGGAGATCAGGTTCCGGAAGCCCGGACCTGCGTACAGCTGGACCTGTCCGTGCTCGAGCGAGCTGTCGAGGTTCCAGAGGATGACGAGTCCGTCGTCGAACCCCTTGCGCCCGACCCCCCACTGGTCCATGAGCTTGATCGCGTCCTGCTCGGTCGACGCGGACGTGGCCCAGGGCTTCAACTGGGTATAGACCGCGATCTGCGCGCCGGTGCGCGCCTCGATCGCGTCGATCGTCGCCTGTGTCTTGGCGATGGTGTCGGCGGAGAAGACTCCGGCGTAGTCGTAGACCCAGCGGCCCGCGATGTGGTCGGGGAACGGCGGTCCGACGGCGGGCGCGTCCGCGCCGATCGTCGGCGACGACGTCGGCCCGGGCATCGTCGCGCTGCTCAGCTGTGCGGCCGCCGCCAGCGCGACGGCGTACGGGTCGCAGCCGGGATCGGTGACCGGTAGCAGGTCCGACACCGCCAGCCGCTCGGCGTCCGCCGGGCTGAGGTAGGGCTGGTACGCCGACCCGACCCGCACCGCGATGTCGGTCGGGCAGAGGGAGTCGCCACCCATCTCGATGAGCACGACCGCCGTGTCGGCGATCCCCGGCATCCGGCCCGCCCACGCATCGACCAGCGCGTTCGCGACGCCCGACGCGTCGGCCGTGCCGCCGGCAGGGACCCGGTGGATGTAGAAGACCGGAGCGATGCCCGTCGTCGACTCGGCGGTCGATGCGACGAAGGCGATCGCTTCGAGCCCGAGGGGCCCGATCCAGTCTGTCTCGTCATAGACGGTCGTCCCCGTCTCGGGCGAGAGCGTGAACGTCGCGTCGACGGCCTGCGCCGGGACGGCGATCCCGAAGACGAGGCCGATGGCGGCGAGGATCGTGAGGAGGCGACGGAGGAGGCGCATGACCACAGCGTACGCCGTGCCCGACTACGCGAGGGAGGCGAGCGAGCCCCGCCGTCGCGCGAGCGCGAGGCCGCCGTCCGGGTCGAGGAGGACCTCGGGAGGACGCGGCCGGCCGTTGTACCGGGACGAGAGCGACGCCGCGTACGCCCCGGCGTCACGGATCGCGACGATGTCGCCGCGGCGCAGCGGCGGGAGCCGCTCGATGCCGAGGGCGTCGGTCGACTCGCAGACGGGACCCTCGACCCAGGTCGCCGTGCGCACGGGCGACGGCTCGCCGGGATCGAGCGAATGGCCGAGCGAGGTGAGGGCGACGATCCGGTGATGCGCCCCGTAGAGCGCGGGCCGGACGATCTCGGTCATCCCCGCGTCGAGGACGACCATCGGCGCGCCTTCCGAGCCGCGGTCGGGGCGGACGTGGAGGACGCGGGCGACGAGCCATCCGGAGCGGGCGACGAGGTAGCGCCCCGGCTCCACCGCG
>JBAWVU010000417.1:0-2479 GCA_037147135.1 Chloroflexota bacterium | reverse complement strand
GCTCCCGCTCGATGAGGTACAGGGGGCTCTCCGCCCGGTCCACGAGGATGAGCCGGCGCGGTCCGAGCGCGAACACCTGGCGGGCGAGCTCGGAGCCGATGGAGCCACCACCGCCGGTGATGAGCACCGTCTTGTCCCGGATGATCTCCTCGACACCGGCCGCGTGCTCCGTCACCATGGGTCGGCGGAGGAGGTCCTCGACGCGCACCCGACGGATGCGGTTGGCGTCCACGGTCCCATCGAGCACATCGGTCATCGAAGGGACGATCCGGACCTCGAGGTTCAGCGCCAGGGCCGCATCGAACACGCGCCGGACGGCGCGGCCCGGCGCGCCGGGCATCGTGATGAGGAGTGTCTGCGCGCCGGTCTCGGCGACGGCCCGCTCCATCGCCGCCAGGCCGCCGTGGACGCGAAGTCCCGCCACCGTGCCGCCGGCCAACGTCTGGTCGTCGTCGAGGAACCCGACGGGCACGACACCGGACCGAGAATCCCGCTGGGCAGACCGTGCGACCATCGCGCCCGTGTGCCCGGCGCCGTACAGGAGCGTCGCGTGCCGATCGGCCGCGGTCATGTCGCCCGGACCCCTTGCCCGGTCGGAGGCCGCGCGGATCCCGAAGCGGATGCCACCGAGGATGGCGACGCTCAGGAGCAGCTCCGCGACCCAGAACGATCGCGGGAACCCGTCGGCCCAGGCCGTGCCGGCGACCGCCGACGTCCCGTAGAAGATGACCGCCGCGACGAGCGTTCCAAGGACGACGGCCGCCACGATGCGTTCGAGATCGGGGACGCTCGCGAAGCGCCAGCGGCGGCTGTAGAGGCCGAGCTTGACGTTGGTGATCGTCCGGACGGCGACGAGGAGGCCGACGACGACGGGGAACGCCGGGACGAGGAAGGGGCCGCTGAGGCGGTCGAAGCGAAGCGCGAGCGCGATGTAGGCGGCGACGACGATCCCGATCAGGTCGATTGCGAGGAGATAGCGACCGCGAAGCCCGGCCGCAAGCCGGAGGACCGGGGACCCGGATGGTGCGACGCGCGCGACTTCCGATCCCGCGCCCAGCGGCAGCGCGGACCAGGGGCGGCTTACGAGGGGCGGAGGCTGGATCGAGCGGCGGACGGACACTGTGCCCTCTGTGTCGGACTACCCCGGCTGTGCGACGACACTGGCGAAGCGACGGTGCGGTTCGCTCAGCCAACGCTCAGTCTCACGGCTAGCGCGGATGCTGAACACTAAGACAATCGGTGCCCCCTGCCTAGTACGAACTACTCAGTCTCGTGCACGGATCGCTCAGCGTGGTGCCGGTGGGCAACGAGACCTGCGATGAGCCCTGGGTTCGCTGGCTCGCCGCGAATCTGTGGCACGTGCACGGAGGGCTATCATGCCTACCGATGGCCACCACCGAGCCAGATGGATTGGACGCTCCCGCCTGCCCCCTCCTGGGGCTGGCCGCCGATCGTCGCAGCCACTTCACGTCCCCACACCCGGGTCACCGCTGCTTCGCCAAGAAGAACGCGGCCACCACCGAGGCTCTTCTCCAGTCCACGTACTGCCTGGGTCTGGCTTTCGCGACTTGTGACCGATACCGGGCCTGGCAGCGCCGGGCGGAGTCCAGCCGCGGGGGCGCGACCAGGCCGACGGCGGGCGGATAGGTCCGGTTGACGACCTCAAGCCTCGTGGTCGATGATTCGCGCCGTGGGCGTCCATGGCGCCCGACGCGGTTGCGTGGAGCGCCTCGCAGTTCCGGGGCAGAGAGTGAGAGCCAGTGAATCTCCGGCGCCAGATCGCCATCGTTCGGGCCTGGCTCCCGCTCCTGGTGGCGAGCGTCGTGCTCGCCACCGGCGCGGCGTACGCGGTCAGCAGCCAGCTGCCGAAGGCCTACGAGGCCAAGGCGATGCTCATCGTCGGCCAGCTGCTCTCTGCAGTGAACCCCGACTACAACCAGATCCTGGTCTCGCAGCGCCTGTCCACGACGTATGCCGCAGTCGCCACGACGCGGCCCACGCTCGACAGCGTCATCCAGCGGCTCGGCCTCAGCGTATCGCCCGGCCAGCTCGCGCAGCAGATCCGGGTCGACGCGCCGACTGACAGCACGCTGCTGACCATCACGGCCCAGGACGCCGATCCGTCCCTCGCTGCCGCCATCGCGAACGCGCTGGCCGAGCAGCTCATCGCCGCATCGCCGGCCATCCAGGGTCGCCAGACGGACCTGCAGGCGTCGATCGACGCCGACCTGCAGGCGACGCGGGACCAGATCAAGGCGACCCAGGCGACCGTCGAGACTCTTGTCGGGCTGACGAACCGAACCGCGGAGCAGGACGCGCAGCTTGAGGCGCTCGACGGGCGGTTGGCCACCCTCCGCTCCACCGTAGCCGCCCTCCTTTCGTTCTCCTCTGGCAATGCGTCCAACCTCCTCACCGTTATCGAGCCGGCCGTGGCGCCCACCACGCCGGTATCGCCGAGACTGCTGCTGAATACGCTCCT
>JBAWVU010000416.1:0-2481 GCA_037147135.1 Chloroflexota bacterium | reverse complement strand
GTTCATGGGCCCGCTGCTGTTCGGCCTCCCGTTCGAGGTCGTCGCGGCCCCGGAGGCCGACTTCCCGCCCGAGCACGAGGCGACCGCCGCCCTGGGCCGTCACCTCGACGGGTGCCGGATCGGGTTCGATCTCGGCGCCAGCGATCGCAAGTCGGCGGCCGTGATCGACGGCGAGGTCGTGTTCAGCGAGGAGATCGCCTGGGATCCGTCCCGGCAGGCCGACCCGCAGTGGCACTTCGACCAGGTCATGGACTCGCTGCGTCGCGCCGCCGCCCACCTGCCGCGGGTGGACGCCATCGGCGGGAGCTCGGCCGGCGTGTACGTCGATAACGAGGTCCGTGTCGCGTCGCTCTTCCGATCCGTCCCGCCCGACGCGTTCGAGGCGCGCGTCCGGGGGCTGTTCCGGGAGCTGCAGGCCGCCTGGGGCGGCGTCCCGTTCGTCGTCGTGAACGACGGAGAGGTGACGGCGCTCGCCGGCTCGATGATGGCCGACACGGGAGGGCTTCTCGGGATCGCGATGGGATCGAGCCAGGCCGCGGGGTACGTGGACCGCAAGGGCCACCTGACGTCGCGGATCGACGAGCTGGCGTTCGCGCCGATCGACGATGCGCCGGACGCCCCTGCCGACGAGTGGTCGGGCGATCGCGGCTGCGGCGTCCAGTACTTCTCGCAGCAGGCCGCGGGTCGCCTCATGGTGGCGGCCGGGATCGACGTCGACGGGTCGAGCCCGCTGCCGGAGCGGCTCGTGTGCCTGCAGGAGCTCATGGCTGCGGGGGATGCCCGGGCGGCCCTCGTGTACCGAAGCGTGGGCGCGTACCTCGGGTACGCCCTGCTCACCTACCGCGAGCACTACGACCTCGACCACCTGCTCCTGCTCGGGCGGGTCATGAGCGGCGCCGGCGGCGACGTGATCATCGAGACGGCACGGGCCGTGCTCGCGGCCGAGGACCCGGTCGCGGCCGAGGGCATCGCCTTCCACGTGGCCGACGAGCGGCAGAAGCGCCACGGCCAGGCCGTGGCGGCGGCGAGCCTCCCGGCTCTCCGCTGACCTCCGGCCCGCGTCGTCCGAGCCGCGAGGGCCGCCCGACGGCCCCTGCGGCGGGATCGATGACGGCGAGCCTCAGCGATGGAGGTGGTGCGCGGCGACGAAGCTCAGGCCGTGCTCGGTGAGCGCGCGCGCCGTGTGGTTCGTGGCGTCGAGCTTGTCCATGAAGTCGTCCTGGAGCGCGTCCCACTCGCCGCTCGCGATGACCTCGGACTTGTCCCGGAAGTAGTCCAGGATGTCGGACGGGTGAGGGTCCGCGGCGTCGACCTCTGGATCGCCGCCCTCGTGCTTGGCCGAGATGTTCGGCACGTGGTCGGCGAGCTCGATGAGCTCGGCGCGCCGGTCGTACGGCTGGCGGACGATGCTCTTCTGGGTCTCGGTGACATGGTGCTCGAACCGGACGGCGTCCTCGAGGCCGAGCGCCCGGCGGATCTCCGCCGCGATCTCGAGGGTCTGGTTGTCGACCGAATTGCTCCAGTTGAACCCGACGAGCGGCGTGCTGCCGTCCTCGCGTGCGAACAGCCTTGCCCCCAGGAGCGTCCACAGCCCGGCGAACGGGTTGTCGTTGCCCATGAACACGGAGATCTTGAACTCGATGTCCACCCCGAGCCGGTGGAGCAGGTAGCCGGCCAGCACGGTGCCCGGGTTGAGGTTGAGCACCTGGCGCACGCCGTACGTCGTGTAGTAGTGCAGGAACTCGTCGGCCCACATGAGCGGATGGTCGTTGGGCTGCCCCACGCCGCCGAAGTAGCCGGTGATCGTCGAGGGCCCGTCGAGATGGATGTTGGAGCCGTCGGTGCCCTTGGTGTCGAGCGTCTCGACGACGCTGGCGCCGATGATCGTCATCGCCGCCGTCACGGCCGCCAGGTCGCCGTCCGCCTCCTGCTCCGCCATCTTGCGGACCCGGATCCAGCGACCGGGCATGAGCGACCGATCGGCGATCGCGCGGCGGGCCGCGGCGATGACCCACGGGAAGTACTGGAGGGAGCTCACCTCCAGGGTCACGGCCAGGTCGTCGCGGAAGGTGACCGTGTCTGCCCGGTCGCCCAGGACGCTGCGCCGGTAGTCCGCGACGCTCACGAATGCGTCGCGATCGCGCTGCTCGGTGAGCCACTCGAGATCGGCGAGGTACTCCGGGTGGGCCGCCCGGACGCGGTCGAGCAGCGCGGGCAGCCGGCCCGCCTCCCGCGCCCGGCGGTTGATCTCGTCGGGGGTGCCGTAGCGGGCGACGACGGCGAGGAGGTCGTTGATGATCCGCGCATCGGGATCGAGCAGGAACGCGTTCAGGTCGTCCAGCCGGTCGGCGGGGATCGCGAGCCGCTGCCGGAGATCGGTGCCCGGATCCGTGGGAGCCACTTCCGTCACGCCAGTCTCCTCTCGTGCGCCGGGCGCCGGCGCCGACCGTCAGTCGAGCAGCCGCAGCAGCTCGTCGTACT
>JBAWVU010000415.1:0-2482 GCA_037147135.1 Chloroflexota bacterium | reverse complement strand
ACCCGGGAGAGAGCCGCGTGAACATCCCCACCGCGGAGCTCGGCGGGCTGGCCGAGGCGGCCGAGACCGGACCGAAGGCGCTGCGCTATCCGCGCGATCCGTCGCTGGATCCGCAGCTGGTCTGGAAGGGCAAGGACGAGCAGGACGGCGAGGATCTCGTGGTGCCCGCGGTCCCCATCCACATCCAGGAGCAGATCAGCCCCAAGGCGATCATCGAGGACCTCCGGGCCACGACCGCGGCCGGCCGGGACGCGCAGCTCGACCTCTTCTCAGGCGACTTCAACGGGATGGCCCTCGAAGAGAGGGTCGACTTCTACCGCCACCCGATGAAGTGGTCGAACCGGATGATCCTCGGCGACTCGCTCCTCGTGATGAGCTCGCTGGCCGAGAAAGAGGGCCTCAAGGGCCAGGTCCAGACGATTTACCTGGACCCACCCTACGGAATTCGGTTCGGGTCGAACTGGCAGGTGTCCACCCGGAAGCGCGACGTGAAGGACGGCAAGGCCGAGGACGCCACCCGCCAGCCCGAGCAGGTCCGCGCATTCCGGGACACGTGGGAGCTCGGCATCCACTCGTACCTGAGCTACCTGCGCGACCGCCTCGTCGTCGCCCGCGAGCTCCTCACCGAGTCCGGCTCGATCTTCGTCCAGATCGGCGACGAGAACGTGCACCTCGTGCGAAGCGTGTTGGACGAGGTCTTCGGGGCAGAGAACTTCATCTCCGTGATCACCTATTCCAAGACGACCGGGGCGACGTCCGACTTCATCGGGGGTACGGCCGACTTCATCCTCTGGTACGGGAAAGAGCGGTCAAGAACTAAGTTCCGCGCAATCAACAACGTCAAGGCATTCGGCGGCGTTGGCGCTTCGAAGTACGACCAGGTCGAGCTGCCTGATGGCACACGGCGAGGTCTCTCCCCGGAAGAGCACCTAGATTTCGCCGTTCTCCCGAGTGGATCTCGTGTCTACGCGCTTGGTGACCTCACCAGCCAGAGCGTGGGACGCGAGAAGGGTGAGGGAGCCGCGTCGTGGTTCAGCGTTGAGTTCGATGTGCGGCGATTCGATCCAGGGCCTCGTGCGCGCTGGAAGACCAATCTCGATGGTATGACGCGCCTGCTGCTGGCCAAGCGCGTCCAGCCGATGGCAACCACGCTCAGATATGTTCGGTTCCTCGATGACTTCCCTGCGTTTCCGATTACGAACGCGTGGATGGATATCGGGGGTATCCAAAGCAGGACGGATCCGAAGATCTACGCGGTCCAGACTTCGACGGTTGCGGTCCAACGCTGCGTGCTCATGACCACGGACCCCGGCGACCTCGTGCTCGATCCGACGTGCGGCTCAGGCACTACCGCCTACGTCGGCGAGCAGTGGGGTCGGCGCTGGATCACGATCGACACGAGCCGAGTCGCGCTCGCGCTCGCCCGGACGCGCCTGATGGCGGCGAAGTACCCGTACTACCTCATGGCCGACTCGCCGGAGGGCCAGCGCAGGGAGGCCGAGCTCACCGGGCAGATGGCGATCGGCTCGACCGAGGGCGACATTCGCAAGGGCTTCGTCTACGAGCGCGTCCCGCACGTCACCCTCAAGTCGATCGCCCAGAACCCAGAGATCCGCGAGGGGATGACCCGCGCCGAGATCGACGCCGCGATCGCCCGCAATGCCGACACGGAGATCCTGTTCGACCGCCCGTACGTCGATGCGAAGGTCGTCCGGGTCGCCGGGCCGTTCACCGTCGAGAGCCTGTCGCCCCACCGCGTCGTGGCCGACGGTCCCGAGGACCTCGTCAACCCGCCTGCGCCGATCGAGGATTCGGGCCGCTTCGTCGAGACGATCCTCGACAACCTCCGCGTCTCGGGTGTCGACAACCGGACGAAGGGCGAGCGCCTCCGCTTCGAGACGCTCGATCCGTTCCCGGGCCGCTTCATCCAGGCCACCGGCACGTTCCGCGAGGGCGAGACCGATCGGCGCGTTGCCGTCGCGATCGGGCCGCAGTACGGAACCGTGGGGCCGGATCTCGTCCGCGAGGCCACCATCGAGACCGGCGGGTACTTCGACATCCTCGTCGTGTGCGGCTTCGCCTTCGACGCCCTCGCCGACGAATCGACCGGCGCGGCGATGCGTCTGGGCAGGCTCACCGTCCTGACCGCCCGGATGAACCCGGACCTCGCGATGGCCGAGGATCTGCTCAAGAAGACCCGGAGCGGCAACCTGTTCACCGTCTTCGGCCAGCCCGATATCGAGATCCGCCCGGCGGCCGGCGGGGCAGGGGAGCTGCAGGTCGAGATCCACGGCCTCGACGTCTACGACCCCACGACCGGCGTCGTCCGCAGCGACTCGACAGACGACATCGCCTGCTGGTTCATCGACACCGCCTACGACGACGCGCAGTTCTTCGTCCGCCACGCCTACTTCCTCGGCGCCGACGACCCCTACGAGAAGCTCCGCCGCGCCCTCCGCGCCGACATCGACGAGGCCGCCTG
>JBAWVU010000414.1:0-2498 GCA_037147135.1 Chloroflexota bacterium | reverse complement strand
CCCCGGTGACAGAATGGCTGGCCGCTTGATGGACAAAGTCGCTGGCCGGCGACAGAGGGTCGCCGGGTGGTGTGTCGCCGGTTGGTGTGTCGCTGGACGCACGGCGGCCCCGGTTCCCGTCGTGGGCTCCGGGGCCGCCGAGGTTCACCGCGGGGGGCCGCGGTGGTGGATCAGGGGGCGACGTTCGCGCAGATCGCGTACGTGGTCCAGGAGAGCGTGTCGCCGCTCACGAAGCCGGTGCCGTCTCTCTTGCCGATGACCACGAACCACGTGCTGACGCCTTCGACCTCGGAGCCCGGGTAGCTGGCGTACATGTCGAGCCCGATCGGCGACGCCCCGCCGTGCGCGGTGAAGGATGGGTCGACGCCGCCGCCGAGAACGGACTTGCCCCCCATACAGCTGTTCGACACGAGGAGGCCGCCGGGGATGCCATCCTCGCCGACGACGACCGAGCCGGTCCTCGTGACGATCTGGTAGCCGCTCACCGGGCCGGTAGCGCCCGTCGCGCCCGTCTCGCCCGTCTCGCCGGTAGCGCCCGTCGCACCCGTCGCACCCTGCAGCCCCCGGGGTCCGGCCGCACCCTGCGGCCCCCGGGGTCCGGGCGGTCCCGTCTGGTTCCAGTCGAGCGCGGTGGAGCCCCTCGGGCACAGCCGCGAGGCGACGACCTTCACGTCGCCCTGCTTGTCGTAGCAGCCGTGGATGACCCCGTCCGGCCCGGGGATCGACGCCGCGAGCGCGACGCCGCTGACGAGGATCAGCGAGACGACAGCGGCGAGCAGAGACAGCGGCGCGCGAGCGCGAATGCGCATCGGTCAACCTCCTGGGACGCGCGCGCGGGTCGGTCTCGCCAGTGGCTCGGCGCGGTCCCGGCGGCCAGGGTGTGGGCCGCGCGTCGTCGCCTCCCGCCAGCACGCAACGATGAAGGCGAGCGCATGCCGGGCCGAAGCCGTTCGGCATGCTGCACCCGAACGCCGCCGGCCGGCCCGTCTCGCGCGCCTTGTGCGCAGGCCACGGCGCGGGCCGCGTTCGCGGACGCGACCGCGTCAGGGGCTCGTGCGCTCCTCGGGAGGCCGCAGCGTCACGAACCGGCGGTAGAGCAGCACGTCGTAGAGGATCTTGAGGCCGCCGGCGATGACGAAGGGCGAGCCGGCGACGGTCGCGGTGATGAAGAGCGGTCCCGCGATGAGTGGGGATGCCGCGACGCCGAGGCTCCGGGCGATGCCGGTGACGCCGGCAGCAGCCGAGCGCTCGTCCGGCTCGACGATCGCCATCGTGTATGACTGGCGGGTGGGCACGTCCATCTGGCTGATGCTGAAGCGGACGAGCAGGACGCCCGCGGCGAGCGGGAACGTCGGCATGAAGGGCACGAGCATGAGCAGCATGTTGGACGGCAGGTGCGTGAAGACCATCGTGCGGATGAGCCCGAATCGCGCGGCCAGGGGCCCCGCCGCGAGAGCCGACAGGCCGGCGAGCAGGTTCGCCCCGAACAGGAGCGCCCCGAGCACGGCGGGGTCGACCGCGAACCGCTGCTGGAACCAGAACGCGACGAAGCTCTGGATGACGAACCCGCCGGCGAACGCGTCGAGCGCGAACAGCGCCGCCAGGCGCAGGACCACGCCCTGCGACCGGTGGAGGCCGAGGCGCGTCCGGATCGGCTCGTCGGTCACCTCGCGCGGTGGCACCTCCACCCGGTCCGAGAGGCGCGTGAAGAGGACCGCGAGGGCGATGCCCACGAGCGCATAGCCCACGATGACGAGCCGGTAAGCCTCGGCCGGGCTGGCCCCCCGGTCGATCGCGACCTGCGCGAAGAGGCCGGCGGCAAGGGCACCGGCCGCGGTCGCGAACGACCCGGTCAGCTGGTACCGGGCGAAGACGCTCGTCCTCCGACGCGCCCCGACGAGCTGGCTGAGAGACGCCTGCTCCACCGCGAGGAACGGGCCGACCTCGTTGCCGCTCGGGCTGATGACGCCGATCGTCGCGGCGACCACGAGGACTGCGTAGGCGGGGGTCGCGACGAAGGCGAGCCCTGCAGAGGCCATGAGACCGGCACCGGCGATGAGCACGCGACGTCGCCCGATCCGGTCGGCATGTGTCGTGAGCCACAGGGAGATCGCCGCGTCCCCGAGGAGCGTCAGCGACAGGAGCAGCCCGACCTCGCCTCCCGAGAAGCCGAGCGCGGTGAGGTAGAGGACGAGCACGACCGCGAGGAAGCCGTACCCGAACATCCGGAGAGCTCGGGTGGCGAACAGGAGCCTGCCGTCGCTGCTCAAGGCGGCCGAGTCCGGGCTCATGGGATCACCGCGGACCGGCGGCCTCGTCGACCAGCCGCATGACCGCCCGAACGAGCGTGTCGGACACGGGCTCGATCGTGAACCCGACCCGCACCGCGACCCCGCGCATCTCGGCGTTCTCGGCGGCGACCTGCGCGCTCACCGACTCGAGCTTCTCGGCCCGCGCGACGTCGACGATCCGCCGGAGGAGCTCAGTCCCGATCCCGC
>JBAWVU010000413.1:0-2515 GCA_037147135.1 Chloroflexota bacterium | reverse complement strand
TCGTTCCGCTGCGCGGCGGTCACTCGTGCGACATCCACGGTGCAGAACGTGTACGTGGGCAGCGGCCCGACGATCCGGAAGTCGATCCTGCCCTCGAACAGCGCGTCGAGCTCCTGGACTCGACCCTCGAACTCTGGCAGGTCCCCGGTCGGGATGAGGAAGGCCTCGTTCATCACCAGGCGTTCGTCAAGTAGGGCGTGGGCGGCGGTGTTCGACGCGAGGGACTCGAGAGCGTCGAGGGCGCGTCGTCGGATCGCCGCCCGACGGAGCTCGATCAGCGATCCGACGAGCCGACCCAGGCCGACCCTGTCCTCCGGCGTCGGGTCGCCACGGGACTGGATCGCTTCCCTGGCGCTCACCACCGCCGGATCGCGGCCGATCTCCTGCAGGACGCTCCCGATCTCCCAGGTGGCGGCCACCTCGAGCTCGGTCATGCCTCTCATCCGGGCGAAAGCCCCGCCGAGCGTCGTCCGGTTCTGCGAGACGAGGTCGCGCGCCTCGTCGGCGCTCTCCAGCTGGGTGCCGAACTTCACGGGCAGCACGGACTGCCGTTGCATCACGCGCTCGACGACCCGCTGATAGGCCACCAGGTTCGTGAGGAGGGTCTCGCGCGGCAGATCGTGCACGTCGAACGGGGTCGCGTGCGCGCTCACCACGGCCCCGATGGCGCCAGAAGCCACGACGCGGACGCGGCTCGTACCGTCGAGCCCGCGGACGTCGATCGCGGCCGGGAGGGTTCCCTCGACGATGCCGTACAGGAAGACCCGTGTCACGTGCGGCCATCTCCCTTCATCGGCCGACCATCCCCGGCCCTCGGCGCCGCCGGCCGCGCCGTGCTCCCGTTTGCTCGCGGGCAGCTCACGCGGCAGGTCGGTGACGCGAGGCCGCTAGTAGTCGATCCGCATGGTCCGACCGGAAGCAGGGCGCTTGACGGCCGACGACGCGCGCTCCTCGGCGAGGAGGCGATCGAGCTCCTCGCGAGTCGATCTCAGCTGCCCGTCCACGCGCTCCCGCCGCCTGTCGATCTCGGCCAGCATCGTCTCCAGGCGAGACGCCTTGAGGCTGAGGAAGTGGGCGTCGAGGAAGTGCTGCTGCCGGTTGAGGCTGATCGTCGAAGGGACGCGGGTGACACGGAGCGTGCGCAGGTCGGCCCCACTCCGAACGGGCTGCATACACTTCATGCCACTCATGCCACTCCCCTCTGCTTGGCCGCCCGCTGCTCACTCCGGGCGCCCGTGCTGCGTCTCTTCAGCGCGATCCGAGCGACATCGGCCCCGCCGTACGGCTCGTCCGGGCAGAGCTCGATGACGAGTCGGTCGACTGTCTCACGCAGAGCCTGCACCGGCCCCACCCCGTCCCGGATAGAGCCGGACACGAGGACGTCCTGGCAGATCTGGCGGAACGCGGCATCGCCGGCGGTCACCGAGGCCTTCCGGAGCCTGACGGCGCGACCGAGCTTGATACAACTCCGAACCGTCGGGGCGACGTCCCCGACCTTGGTCTCCCGGAGAGCGCCGACGAGGGCGACGATGCGGCTCGCCTCGGCAAGTCCGATCTGGGCCCGGGCCTGCGTGATCGCAGTCTCGGTCTCCGAGTCGAAGTGGCTCAGGTCGATGGTGACCATCCGGTCGAACAGCGCGTCCTGGCTCGAGTGGACGCCGGCATGGTCGACAGGGTTGCTCGTGAAGATGGCGTTGAACCCGGGGTCGACGCGGACGTAGTTCGTGTCGCTGCCCGTGGCCTGCAGGTCCAGGAGTCGCTCCTGGAGGACGGCGAGGAGGACGTTGTTCGCCTCTGGCCGCGACCGACTGAACTCGTCGTACACGAGCGTATAGCCCTCGCGGGCGGCCACCGTCAGCCGGTTGTCCACCCATCGCGGGGAGACTTCCTCCTCGGACTTGTACACCGTGTGGATGTAGTTGTCGACGACTTTGCGCGCGTAGTAGCCGTGCTCGGCACCGACCAGGTCCGAGCCGGAGAGCTCGTCGTCACCGTGGACGAGCACAACGGGCCTGCCGAGCTTCGCGGCGATGTGCATCGCCAGCGTCGTCTTGCCGGTGCCCGCGGCGCCTCGAAGGTGCACGGGAAAGCCCACCGCCAGGTAGGTGAGTGCCCGTTGGGTGGTATCCCGGATCGAGTCCGTCTCAACGAAGTTCGGCAGCGCCCGCGGCTCCAGCAGCGTCGTGCCCGCGTCCTCACTCTCCATCGTGCACCTTCATACTCACGTCGCGAGCCCGGGGAACTCGCGGGGGGACGCGATGGGCCCGACCGCGACACCGCAGTACCCCATCAGCCTGACTTGTTCTCCGGCCCTAGCGGGCCAATGGTACGCGGATAGGCCCGATCGCACCGTCGGGCGTCCTATCAGCGCGGCTTGCTTGGGCCCTTGCGGGTCACCGGAGGGGTGACGGGACCGGCAGCAGGTTTGGCGGCCGGCGGGGCGACCGGCGGAGGCGGCGGAGCGGCCTTCACGACCGGGGCCGGCGGGGCGACCGGGGCCGGAGCAGCCTTCACG
>JBAWVU010000412.1:0-2517 GCA_037147135.1 Chloroflexota bacterium | reverse complement strand
GTCCACGGCGGTCCGCCCCGACCGCCCCCCGGCGTGGCCGAAGGCCGGCCGCGTCGCGTGCTCGTCGGACAGCAGCGGCACCAGCGCCCGCAGCCGCGCGATCCCGCGGACCTCGCCGTCGAGGAGTGGGACGCGCCGCGTGGGGATCGGCAGCTGCCGGGCGATCTCGGCGAGATACCGCTCCTGCATGGCGATCCGGGCGGCGAAGAACGGCGTCGAGGCCTCCTCCGCGGGCAGGATGCCGTTGACGACGAGCTCGGTCGTGACGATCCCCAGCCGGGCCAGCTCGGCGCCGGCGCGCCGCGTCTCGGCGATGGCGGTCGCCTCGGGGTGGAGCACGAAGGCGAACCGCGTCAGGGACCGGTCGCGAAGCGCGGCGAGCGCACGCTCGTACTTGACCTTCGCGTCGGCGATCGCCGCCGCCGGCCCGATGCACGTCTGGCCTGCGCCCGCCTCGGCCTCGGAGATGCTCCTGGACCAGGCCTCGGGCAGCTCGAGAAGACGCACGGTGTGGCCGGTGGGGGCCGTGTCGAAGATCACGACATCGAATCCGTCGCCCCCGCTGGGCGGCGCGGCCGGGGCCGTGGGATCGAGGAAGTCCGCGAAGCGGTCGAACGCCGCGACCTCGGCGGTGCACGGCCCGGCGAGCTGCTCCTCCATGACCCGCACGATCTCGGGCGGGAAGATCTCGCGGATCGGCGCAAGCGTGCGGTCGGTGTACTCGGCGGTCGCGCGATCGGGGTCGATCTCCATCGCCCAGAGGTTCGGCACGCCGGCGATCGGGGTGATCGCATGTCCGATCGGCTGCTCGAACACGTCGGCGAGATTGGACGCCGGGTCCGTCGTCACGATGAGGACGCGCTTGCCTGCGTCGGCCTCGGCGACGGCGGTGGTGCAGGCCATCGTGGTCTTGCCGACGCCGCCCTTGCCGGAGAAGAACAGGAACTGGGTCACGAGGGATCCTTTCGCGCGGGGTCGGCGGTGTGGCGTGCTCAGGCGCGGAGCGCGAGCTCGCCGCGGAGCTCGTCGAGCGTGGGGTAGGCGTCTGTCTTGACGATGCGTCCACCGATCACCGTGATCGGCAGGACGTCGAGCTGGCGCTGCCGGATCAGCGCGTAGACCTCGCTGTTGCGCATGAAGGCCTGGGGATCCACGGTCATCATGTGGCGGACCACGGTGCGGCCCTCCGCCTCGAGCGTGAAGATCGCCTCGGTGAGGTCGACGAGCGTCGTGTCGAGCACCGGGCCACACAGCCCCGTGGGACAGCAGAGCGGCGGGTCGAAGATCTCGACGTCGGCGATGGCGGGATCGATCACGGGACGGGTTCCTCCACGGAAGCTGGGACCAGGACGCCGATCCCGAGGACCTCGGCGAGGCCCTGCTCCACGAACGAGGCGGCAGTCTCCCAGGTCTTCGTCGAGGCGCAGCCCACGGGCGACGGCATCCTCACGACAAGCACAGAGCAGGTCATCGGGCGCTCCCGGACACCACGGGCAGTCGACCGAGCGGATCTCCCAGGTCCGGCCCCGAGACCCGTGCGGGACCGCAGTCGGAGCAGACGCATGCGCTGACGGCCGCGTCGGTCGGCGTGAGGAACTCGATGACGGCGCTGCGCAGCCGGGAGAGCCGATCGAGGTCGAGGGCGTAGAACACCCATCGCCCGCTCCGGCGCTCGCGCAGCAGGCCGCTCGTCCGCAGGACCCGCAGGTGATGTGACACGAGCGCCGGGCTCATCGCGAGGGCCTCGCCCACGTCGCAGACACAGTGCTCCCCATGGCGCAGAAGCTCCACGATCCGGGCCCGGTTCGGCTCGGTGATGACCTGGAGGACGACCAGGTCCTCCGGACTGAACGCGGTGTCGGAGGCGTGCGTGGAGAGGCGATCCATGGCTGCCATACTAAGCCATATTTGTATAACCTGTGTTTGACCAACGGCCCGCTCTCGATGGCCGATGAGGATCGCGTTCGGCACCAGCAGGGTGGCCACCGTCTGCCAGCGACCGAGGATCAAGGTCGCCTTGCCGAGCAGGACAAGGCCCACGATCGTGCGCCAGAGGGCCGGCGCGCGATCCCCCGGATGGCAGCCAGCGCGGTCGCGTCGTGGGGAGCGCTCCGCGTCGTCCGGCACGATCGCCCGAACGTCGAGGCGGGCTGCGGCGGACCCGAGGCCGTCCGCCGTCCGGTCGATGGTGGTCGCTGGCGGATCGACGCCGTCGTGTGCGCGGTGCGGCCGATCGGCTGACCCATCGCGGGATGGACCACGCAGGACGAAGACCGGTGGTACGGTCCCACATGCGTCCCGCCAGCCGGCAAGGAGGCGATCCATGGACCATCTGTCGACCGGATTCGTCGGGGGCGGACGCGTCACGACGATCATCCTGGCCGGGCTGGATCGCGCGGGGCAGCGGCCTCCACGGGTGGTCGTGAGCGACCCCTCGGCGATGGCCCTCGAGGCCCTTGGCAGCCGTGTGCCCGCGATCGAGCTCACGTCCGAGAACGAAATCGCCGCGACCTGCGA
>JBAWVU010000411.1:0-2536 GCA_037147135.1 Chloroflexota bacterium | reverse complement strand
GTCCGGGTCCGTCCGTCACGCCTGCCGGTCGGCCATCCACGACGCTCTCGAGCGGCACCTTGTCCCAGCCGGCCATCGCCTCCGGCATACCGGGCGGGACAAGGGATCCGCCTCGTGTCCGAAGCTGACGCCATGCCGGGGGAGCGATCTCCGCGGCTAGCAGGATTTCCCCGGTGACGATGCGACTCCCCAACGCCGCCTGGGCCAGAAGGTCGGCGAGCAAGGTCGGCGACCGCCCTGAGCGACGGGACGTGTTCGAAGCCGCGGTCGGTGAACGGCAACGGGGACCCGGCACCCGGGTCAGGCTCGTGCGGTTCGTGCCCGAGCGCGCGAGGAGGCGATCGACCTGGCCGTGGCTCACCGCGATGTCCCGCCTGCCGAACTCGGCCGCGATCCGGCGGCTGTTCCAGTAGCTGAGCATCCGCACGAGGAGGATGGCCTGCTCGAGAGCCGGTGGCAGGTCGCTCCGCTCACCGGGGCGCGGGCGGTCGAGGAGGCCTTCGATCCCGCCTGCCTCGAGGCGCTCCCGCCAGCGGAAGAGGGTCGCCCGGCTGCACCCGAGGCGCGCGCAGGCCTCGTCGACCGTCGCGCCTTCGGCCCACCGGCGGAGCGCCCGGGCCCTGTCGCGGACGATCGCCGCCACCGCGGGTCGGGGCACCGCCGTGACCGGTCGGCCGCCCTGGGTTGCGACGCACGGGAAGTCCGGCCCCTCTTGGTAGTGGTTCCGTCGCGGCAGGCGCCCCGGATCGGACAGGAGACCCATCGTCACCCTCCCTCGAGGAGATCGCAGTAGTCAGTCTCATCTGCCCCGGGGAACTTCACCCACGTCCCCGGTCGCGCGGTCTCACTCAGCCCTCTTCAGGCCTACCGCACCTCTCGCGGCTGCCACCCCGGGAGGGCTCGACGATCCCCGGCACCCGCCGGAGCGTTCACATGGCCACGGACAGCGAGGCCGGACCTTCGCTGGCTCCTACCGGTGAGTCCGGACTCCGTACTCCGCGAGGACGAACGTATCGAGGCTGATCGGGCCGGCAGCCGCAGCCTCGAGCCATGATCTCTGGTTGGCGTTGACAAGGCCCGCCGGCTTGTCGTCCGGGCCCTTGCACTCCACGAAGATCGTGCGGCCGTCGCGGTGTGCGATGACGTCCGGGAGGCCGCCGGATCGCCGTGTCCCGCGCTCCTGCGCGATGGCCGCGAGCGTCGCCGCGACTGGCCCGGACCAGTGCTGCGCACGCCGGATCCATGGCTTCCATCGGTCCGGGGCCTGGCGGTACCCGTCCGACCACCACGCGTCCCACCCCGACCGACGCAGTCGCCGAGCGACCTCGATCTCCGCGCAGCTTCCTCCGACCGGGTCATCCGCCTCGAGCGGCTCGACGAGCGGCTTCCCGTAGTCGACCGGCCAGCGATCCTTGCGGGCGAGGCCGACGAGATCCGGATGCACGTGCTCCGCGAAGTCGAGCCGGACGACCCAGATCCTCAGCGACGTGCCCGGGAGCAGGGTGAGCCGCGGCAGACCGACAGGATCGAGGTCGAAGATCCACGCGGGCGGGTCGCCGGCGACCGGAGCAGGGCCCGTCTGGGGCGACTCCGAGCCCGCCCCGCGCGCCCGTGGTCGTGCAGCCCGGACCCTCGGTCCGGCCGCCGCGGGAGTCGATCCTCCCACACCCGCCGGAGCGGGCACCCTCACCAGGTGGTGGTACGGATCGATGCCGGGGCCGGGGTCGCGCCCATGGCGAAGCATGTCGATGGCGTCCGTCGCGCCATGCTGGCGCGTCCAGTGACGCTCCTCGCTCTCCCCGGGCCAGCGAAACGCCCACGTACGCGGACCCGGTCGTGGGTAGGCCCAGACCTCGATGCCGTCGTGCACTATGGACAAGTTGCGCCGCCACGGCTCGGGCGCGGTCGGTGGAGTCGAGGGAGAGGAGCGGGCGGGCCGTGAGGCGGTGACCGTGATCGTCTCGCCCGGGCGGACCTTCAGCAGACGGTGCGTCGCGTCATCGCCGACGCGGTAGTACACCTCCGTCCCGGAAGCGATGGCCACGACGCCGCGGAAGTCCACGTCGCTCGCGACGACGCCTAGATCCACGTCTCCATCGGTCGGGATCCCGAGGTCGTCCATGACGGCGCGGGGCACGTTGAAGTGCCCGCCCTGGGCATGCGCGCGGATCCGGTACGTGATGTACCTGCGGCCGTCCTGGAGCAAGCCCTCCTCGACGAGGTCGAACTCGCCGCCGCGCCGTCCGCCGCCGGACGCGGGTCCGAGTCTGGCGAGCACGCGGTCGATGTCGTCGACGATCGCGGCGCTGCCGGCCGACGGGCGGGCCTCTCGCAGCGCGATGCGGGCATCAGCGGGCCAGCCGAGAGCCGCGACGCTCTCGATGACGCGCACGGCGAAGGCACCGACCTCGCGGTCGGGGATCCACCTCTGCATCTCGGCGATGGCCCGCGGCCCGAAGGCAGCGATGCGGTCCCGGTACTCGATACGGTCCGCGCGCGTCGCGGACCTGGCAGCGCCGACCAGCGCCTCGAAGTC
>JBAWVU010000410.1:0-2537 GCA_037147135.1 Chloroflexota bacterium | reverse complement strand
GGCCATGAGCTCGTCCCCGACCCCAGCGAGCCCGACCCCGGCCGGCTTCGGCCGCTCGGCTCGCTGGCGGACCGTCGACATCGTCGTGACGGCCGTCGTCGCCGTCGCGTTCGGCGTCGTCTTCTGGGCATGGAACTACGTGTGGGCGGTCGCCGACCCGTTCTTCCAGGCGTTCAAGCCGGCGCAGTACGTCCTGAGCGGCGTCTGGCTCATGCCGGCCGTCGTCGCACCGCTCATCGTGCGCAAGCCCGGTGCGGCGATCTTCGCGGAGGTCGTCGCGGCGTCGGTCTCCGCCCTGCTCGGGAGCATCTGGGGCCTCGACGTCCTCCTCTCGGGGATCCTCCAGGGTGCCGGCGCCGAGATCGTGTTCGCGATCGTCCTCTACCGGCGGTGGGGACTCCCGGTCACCGCGCTCGCCGGTGCGGGGGCGGCGGTCGGCATGGCGCTCCACGACCTGCCCATCTACTACCCGCCGGGCGCCGGCTACGACATGGGCTTCTACCTCCCCGTGGTCATCGCGATGATCGCTTCGGGCGTCGTCATCGCCGGCCTCGGCGGTCACGTCCTCGTCAGGTCGCTGGCCGGCGCGGGGGTCCTCCGGGCGTTCCCGTCCGGCGCGTGACCACGTCACCGCCCGCGGGAGCCGTGGCCGTCGAGGCGCGCGGCTTCGGCTGGACGTACCGGGGTCGCGAGCGCCCGGCGCTCGCCGGGATCGACTTCGTCCTCGACCCGGGCGCGGTCCTCCTCGTGGTCGGCCCGTCCGGATCCGGGAAGAGCACCCTCGCGCTCGCGCTCGCCGGGCTCATCCCGCACGCGATCCCGGGGACGTGGGTCGGCCGCCTCGTCGTCGATGGGCTCGACGTCTCGGTCACCCCGGCACCGGTCATCGGGGAGCGGGTCGGTGTCGTCTTCCAGGATCCGGAGACCGGGATCGTCCTCGACCGGGTCGCCGACGAGATCGCGTTCGGCCTGGAGAACCGGGCGTGGCCACTCGAGCGGATGCGGGCGCGGGTGCCGGAGGCGCTCGGGCTCGCCGGCCTCGCCGGGTTCGAGGCGCGCCGGACGGCGAACCTCTCCGGCGGCGAGCAGCAGCGCCTCGCGATCGCCGGAGCGCTCGCTCCGGAGCCCGGTCTCCTCGTGCTCGACGAGCCGACGGCCAACCTCGACCCGCCGGGCATGGCGGCGGTGTTCGAGCGCCTCGGGGCGCTCGCGGAACGCCGCGACCGGACCATCGTCGTGGTCGAGCACCGGCTCGACGCCGTGCTCCCGATCGCCGACCTGGTCCTCGCGATCGGCGCCGATGGGCTGCAGCTCGCGTTCGGGCCGCCGGACGAGGTCGGGGCGTCCGTGGCGGCGACGCTCGATCGACTGGGGGCGTGGGTCCCGGCGGCGTGGCGCCGCCACCTGGCACGACCGGTCGCGGTGGGCGGTCCACCCGAGCCGGCCGGGATCGCGGCACCCAGGGCCGGTCAGACCTGGACCGTGGCGCCCCGGGCCGGCCCGGCCGAGGTCGTGGCTCGCGGGGCCGGCCCGGCCGTCGTTGAGGCACCCGGGCCGGCCGGGGTCGGCCCCGTCGTGGCGCGCGCGGCCGGCGTCACTGTGCCGGACAGGACCGTGACCGCGGGGCCGGGGCGCGACCTCCTGCACGGGGTCTCGCTCCAGGTCCGGGCGGGGGAGCGGGTCGCGCTCGTCGGGCCCAACGGCGCCGGCAAGTCGTCGCTGCTCTTCGTCCTCGCCGGGATCCTCCGTCCATCGGAGGGGAGTGTCGGAGTGCGGGACCCGGGGACGGCCGCGGCGGCGCCTCGCGACGTCGCGTCGTCACCTGGCGCGGCCGCGCCCCGGGCGCTGCTCCGGCCACCCGCGGCCGACGCACCGTTCGCCGACCCGGCGCTGCTGCCGGCGTCGCGCGTTCCCTCCGCCCTCGGCCTCGTCTTCCAGGACCCGGAGGTCGGGTTCGTCGGCCGGACCGTCGCGATGGAGGTCGCCGCCGGCGCGCGCGCGTCGAGCGATGCGCTCCTCGAGCAGTTCGGGCTCGACGGGCTCGCGGCCGAGGACCCATACCGCCTGAGCAGGGGTGAGCAGCGGCGGCTCTCGGTCGCGGCCGCGTGTGCCTCGGCCCCGGCGCTCCTCCTCCTCGACGAGCCGACGTACGGCCTCGACCGCCGCGCGACCGACGCCGTCGTGGCGATGCTCGACGAGCTCCGCGCAGCGGGCCAGGCGCAGGTCGTCGCCACCCACGACCCCCGACTCCTCCCGTGGTGCGACCGCGTGGTCGCGCTCGACATCGGGCGGATCGTCTTCGACGGGTCGGTCGCCGCGTTCCTCGCCTCGCCACCGTACGACCCGCCCGATCCGTGGCGGGCGGCGGCCGCGGGCGCCGGGCGACCGTCGGGGGCGCCATGAGCCTGCTCCCGCCCCCGCTCGAACCGGTCCGCCCGGGGTTGCTGCGCGTGGTCGCGCCCGTCACCCGCCTCAGCGTGGCCGCCGTCTGGCTTCTCGTCGCGTTCGTCGGCGTCGACCCGCGCGTGCCCGCGATC
>JBAWVU010000409.1:0-2543 GCA_037147135.1 Chloroflexota bacterium | reverse complement strand
CGGTGACAGAATGGCTGGCCGCTTGATGGACAAAGTCGCTGGCCGGCGACACCGATATCGGTCGCCTCGGGAGCAGCCGCGTGGTCCGCCGTCGGGGCGACCGGAACACGGGCGTCCACGCCGGTGGCCGTCCGGTCCGGCCCGCGCTCGTCCGGGCCGACCCGCGCGAGGAGCGCGCCGCGCCACGCGGCGACCGCGCGGGGCCACCAGGCGTCGACATGGTCCGCGTCGCCGTACCAGTTGCCGGCGACGAAGAAGCCGTGGAGGACATCATCGAGGATGATCGGCTCGGCGCCCGGCAACAGTGCGGACTCGAGCGGGATGAGGCCGTCCCCCTCGATCCGGGCGCCCTCGGGAGCCAGGATCACGCCCCTGTAGCAGCGGTCCGCGGTCCGCGACCACCGGTCCCCGTCCGGGGTCCCGACGACGGCTCGCGATCCCACCGCGACGTAGCCGACGCGGGGCGCGAAGTACGCACCGGGGACCTTCTCGGCGACCCAGAGCGCTGTCTCGTTCGGGATCTGCCCGGAGACGCCGGCGTCCATCCGGTGCGGCGTGCCGAGCGTGACGATCGCCCCGATCCGTCCGGACGCGTTCATCTTCCGGCCCGCGAAGGGCGCGGGCGAGGTGAGGATCCGTGCGACGACCCCGCCCATCGAGTGACCGATGACGAGCACGGGGGCGCCGGCGCTCGCGGGCTCGCGTGACGATGCCGCCGAGGCCTCGAGGAGCGCTCGACCGGCCCTCGTGACGATCGCGGCCTGGCCGCGCTTGATGGAGAGGAGCCAGTCCATCGTCCAGATCGGCGCCACGATCACGTCGGGCGCACCCCTCGCGAGCAGCAGGTCCCGGAGCTCGCGGTAGATCGGCGGGGAGGACATGAAGCCGCCGAGGAACAGCACGGTGGGCTGCACGGAATCGACGCGATCGCGCCAGGCGGGCGTCGGGGTCGTCGTGGTCATGGCATCTCCTTCGCGGGAGCGGTCGTCGAGGATGCCCCGACGGGGACGCGGATCATGAGGCTCGGGTCGGCGCCGTCGAGGCGGCCCCGACCGATGGCGAGGGCGATGATCGTCGTCACGAGGAGCGTGAAGGCGAAGAACTGGAACGGGAGCGCCATCCCGCGGGACCAGAGCTCCCCGGCGACGAGCGAGCTGATGATGAACCCGAGCGTCCCTGCCGCGCCGAAGAGCCCCTGGGCGGTCGAGCTCCGCCCGGCCGGCGAGCCCCACGACACGACCGCGTAGACGGCCGGGCCGAGGAGCGCGAACCCGGTCCCCTCGAGGATGTTCACGGGCAGGACGAGGTACGGGTCGGCGATGATCGGGTAGAGGAACGCGGCGACGATGATCATCGCGGAGCCCACGACGATGAACCGGAGTGCGCCCAGCCGGTCGACCCAGCGGCCGGCGAGCGGCGAGAGGAGGAGGATCGGGATCCCGAAGATCGCGAAGCTCAGGCCGATGAGCTCGAGGCTCGCCCCGATCCGCTCCATGAACAGGCTCCAGACGACCTCGTAGGTGCCGGACGCGAAGAAGCTCCCGAAGTTGATGACCACGGCGGCGACGAGCATCCGGTTCCAGAAGCTCGCCGGCGGGAGGTAGATCGTCTTCATCGCCACGGGCGCCGCGTCGTCCGGGACCGAGCTCACCGCGGCCGTCACGAAGGCGGGCCCGCCCTCGAGGGCGGAGACGTCGGCGGCGGTCGCCGTCGGGCGCTGCGTGGGACCCGACTGGAGCTCGCCGACGAGATCGGGTGGCGGGAGCGAGAGGCCCTGCGGCGCGTGTCGACGCTCGGGCTCACGGGCCGTGACCAGGAGATAGAGGGCGGCGACGACCCCCGCGATCGTCGCGAAGACGAACGGGAACCACTGCCCAAGGAGGCCGGCTCCGATGCCGCCGATCGCCGGGCCGACGAGGAAGCCCCCCATCTGGGCGGCGCTGTAGAGGCCGAACGCCTCGCCGTGCTCGTCGTCGGCCGTCGCGTCGACGATGAAGCCGCGCGCCGCGGGGTCGTACATGGCCGCGCCGAGCCCGGAGATGAGGCGGACGACGAAGAACTCGACCGGGCCGATGAGGACGAGCGGCACGAACGCGACGACGGTCGAGATGAACAGGCCGGCGACCATGAGCGGCACGCGCGGGATCCTGTCCGCGAGCCAGCCGAAGGCGGGCTCGGCGAAGAGCCGGGCCGCGGGCCACGCGGCGACGACGAGCCCGAGCGTCACCGGGTCGATCCCCTTCTCCGTCATGTAGAGGGGAAGGACGGGCAGGACAGCACCGAAGCCGATCCAGAGGATGGCCTCGGCGACGAGGAGCGGGAGGATCGGACGCCAGCGGGTGAGGAAGGCCTCGACCCGACGGGCGCGGGCGGTCGTCATCGACATCTGGTGCGTGCTCGGGCGGGAGCCTCATGGTACCCGAGGCTGCGGGGCCGCTCCGGCCCCCGGCCGGCCGCGGGCCACGCCCTATCATCGGGGCGTGTCGTGGCTCCCCCTCCTCGCGGTCGCCGCCGTCGCGTTCGCACTCGCGCTCATCCCGACG
>JBAWVU010000408.1:0-2553 GCA_037147135.1 Chloroflexota bacterium | reverse complement strand
CCGCTCGTACGCGGGAGCCGTCGGGCCGTACCTCGCGTGGCTCGCGGCCCGCGGCGCCGACTGGCGGCGGCCAGAGCGCGCCGACCTCAGGGCGTACCTCGCCGACCTCGCCGATGGCCGCGCGCGCAGGACGGTCGCGCAACGGCTCGCCGCGATCCGCTCGTTCCATCGGTGGGCAGCGCGCGAAGGGGTCGCGCCGGGCGATCCGTGGGCGGCGATCGCGACGCCGCGCCTCCCGCGGCGCCTTCCCGGGGTCATCGACATCGCGTCCGTCGAGCGGCTCATCGACGCGGCCTCGACCCCGACGGGCAGGGACCCGCTGCTCGCCCGTGCGCTCGCGCTGCGCGACCGCGCGATCGTCGAGACGGCGTACGCGGCCGGGCTGCGGATCAGCGAGATCGCCGAGACGACGATCGGCTCGGTGGACCTCCGCCGGGGCGAGGTCCGCGTCCTCGGCAAGGGACGGAAGGAGCGGATCTCGCTGCTCGGCCGTCCGGCGTGCGACGCGGTCGGGGCCTACCTCGCCGACGGCCGGCCCGCCCTGCTCGCCCGGCGCGCCGGGGCGGGCGCCGCCGGTGCCGAGCCGGCGCTCTTCCTCAACAGTCGTGGCGCACCCATCGGGGTCCGCGGCATCCGGTACCGGCTCGAGCGCCACCGTCGCGAGGCCGGGCTCCCCGAGGACGTCCACCCGCACACGCTCCGCCACAGCTTCGCGACGCACCTCCTCGATGGCGGCGCGGATCTCCGCGTCGTCCAGGAGCTGCTCGGGCACGAGAGCCTCGCGACGACGCAGGTCTACACGCACGTGTCGCCGGCGCGACTGCGCTCCGCCTACCGCGATGCCCACCCCCGAGCGCGTCGCGCAGAGCCGCCCCGGTGACATCGCGCAGGTCCCTGGCCCGGGCCGGGCTGCTCGTCACGGGCGCGTTCTTCGCAGCGCGCGTCCTCGGCTGGATCCGGCTCCTGGTCATATCCACGACGTTCGGCGCGAGCGCCGACCTCGACGCCTTCTTCGCGGCGTTCCGGATCCCGGACCTGATCTTCCAGCTCGTCGCCGCCGGGGCGCTGGGGACGGCGCTCATCCCGGTCATCGCCGGGCTGTTCGCCTCCGACGAGAACGCCCGCGCCTGGCGCGTCACCTCGACGGTCGCGAATCTCATGCTTGCCGCGCTCGCCGTCCTCTCGGTGGTCGTCTTCGTCTTCGCCCCGTGGATCATCCCCGCCATCACGCCCGGGTTCGACCCGGCGCAGATGGACCTCACCGTGACACTCAGCCGGATCATGCTCCTCAGCCCGATCCTCCTCGCGCTCGGGTCGGTGGCGAACAGCGTCCTCAACGCACGTCACCACTTCCTCGCGCCGGCGATCGCGCCGATCGCCTACAACCTCGCGATCATCGCCGCGGCGCTCTTCCTCGCTCCGCTCATCGGGGTCACCGGGCTCGCGATCGGCGTCGTCATCGGGTCGGTGCTCCTCCTCGCCATCCAGGTGCCGCCCCTGTTCCGGGGCGGGTTCCGGTACGTCCCCCGCGTCGACCTCCGCGATGCCGCCGCACGGCAGACGCTCCTCCTCATGGGGCCCCGGGCGGTCGGGCTCGGCGTCGGCCAGCTGAGCCTCGTCATCTCGACGGCGCTCGCCTCACTGCTCGTCACGGGCTCCATCACGGCGTACAACATCGCCTTCACGGTCCTGCAGATCCCGATCGGGATCATCGGTGTCCCGCTCGGCATCGTCGCCCTTCCGGCGATGGCGACGGAGCTCGCGCGCGGTTCCGTGAAGCGCTACACCGACCTGCTCGTCAAGAGCCTCCGCCTCATCCTCTTCGTCATGCTCCCGATGACCGCATTCGGGATCGTCCTCCGTCGCCAGGTCATCACACTCCTGTTCGACTACGGCCAGTTCGACGCGCAGGCCGTCGACCTCACCTCCGACGCGCTCTTCTTCTTCCTCCTGGGGCTCGCGTCGGAGTCGCTCCTCGTCATCCTCGCGCGCGCCTTCTACGCTGGGCGGGACACGAGGACGCCGGTCATCGCCGCGATCATCGCGGTCGTCGTGAACGTCACCATCGCCATCGTGACGATCGGGCCCCTCGGGCTCCCGGGTCTCGCGCTCGGCCTCGCCGTCGGCTCGTGGATCGAGACCGTGATCCTCGTCGCCATCCTCCGCCTCCGCGTGGCCGGCTTCTCGGTCAGTGAGCTCATCGACGCGGGGATCCGCTCCGGGATCGCCGCGCTCGTCGGGGGGATCGTGACGTTCTTCGTCGCGCGCGGCGTGGAGACCGCGCTCGGCCCGACCCTCTCGAAGCCCGAGCTCGCGATCCAGGTCGTGCTCGCCGGCGGACTCGGGACGCTCGCTGTGGTGGGGGTGGCCGTCGTGCTGCGGATCCCCGAGCTGCCGTCTATCCTCGGGCTCATGCGAGACGCCCTGCGAAGGTCCGGGTCCTGATGGGCCCGTCGACGGAGATGGGGACGATCGGGGCACTCGCGGCGAGGGGCGCGCCGGGGGCTGCCGTCCTCGCCCCACCCGACGGTCCGGATGCGACCCCGGACGAGT
>JBAWVU010000407.1:0-2554 GCA_037147135.1 Chloroflexota bacterium | reverse complement strand
GGGCAGGCCGGCGGCGAGCATCTCGATGACGCTCAGGGAGCAGGTCTCCATGGACGTCTCGGTGAGGTGCAGGCCCACGCCGGCGGTAGCCAGGAGCGCAGCCGCGCGTGCGGCGGGGACCGTGCCTCGAAAGCGGACCCGCCCGCCCCAAAAGACCTCGCCGAGCTCCGGCTCGATCTCGTAGCGACGTGGGCCCCGGCCGGCGATGACGAGCTCCGCCCTGCAGGCGGCGAGGTCCGGCAGGTAGTGCAGCAGGCGCCGGGGGAACTTGCCCACGTCGAGGCGCGTGAGCATCGCGATGCGCACCCTTCCGCGGGCGCCGTCGAGGCGGCCGCCGGGGACGTCGAGCCGGGTCGCGTTGGGGATGAGGTGGACGCGGCCCGCCGGGAGGTGGCCCTGCGTGCGCCGCTGGAACTCGGAGAGGACGACGTACGCGTCCGGGCCGGGGGGCATGCGCATGGTCGCGTGCCCGATGAGGATCTGGGGCACCGGGCAGCTCGCGGTGAGCGCCGCGAAGCGCGCGGTCGGCCACCAGTGGTTCAGCAGGGCGGCCGGGGCGAGCCTCGCGACGATCTCGAGGGCCGCATTCGAGTCCGCCACGCGGTGGACGCCGGCGCCGACCGCGCGGAGCTCCCGCCTGTACCCCAGGCCGTCATAGGCGCCGGGGTCCGCGCACAGGACGACGTGCCGGTAGCCGCCCAGGGCGCGGACGAGGTCCAGCACGACCCGGCCGGCGCCGCCGCCGAGCAGTGACACCAACGAGACGAGCAGCGGCGCCGGACCTGGCGGCGCAATGACGCGGGCGGGCCGGCGAGTGCGGCGGGGCATGTACCGGGTGAGCGCAGACGCCGGTCCGTGCTCGGGCACCCGCTCCGCTGCGAGCCGGTACCCTCGCGCCGCCGCGGCCGGCCTGCCCGTGCGCGCCAGCAAGCCCGCGAGGTTGACGCGCGCCGGCAGGTTCTCCGGGTTCATCGACAGCGCCGCGCGGTAGGCCCGCTCGGCCCCGCGGTCGTCGCCGGCGGCGCTGCGGACGTTGCCGAGCGTGCCGCGGACCATGTCGAAGCCGGGGTACTTCTCCACGAGGGCTGCGATCAGCGGGGCGGCCTCGTCGGGGCGCCCGGCCCGCGCGAGGAGGTCGGCGAGGTTGTTGGCCGCCGCGGGGCTGTCCGGGCGTGAGGCGAGAGCGGCGCGATAGCAGTCCTCCGCCGGCGCCGCCCGTCCGAGACCTTCGTGCGCGACGCCCAGCAGCTCGAGGGCGTCGGCGCGATCGAAATCGACGTCGTCGTCGCGCGGGTCCTCGCGCAGCGCCGCCTCGAACGCGGCGACCGCTCCCGCGCAGTCGCCGGCCTGGTAGCGCGTGCGCCCGCTGTGGAACAGTGCCCCCGCGCCGTAGCCGCAGGTGCGTGCGCGCAGGAAGGCGTCGAGGGCCTCCTCGAGGTGGCCCTGGTGATCGAGGACGACGCCGAGCTCCACCCAGGCGCGCCCCGAGTCCGGCGACTCGCCGACCTTGCGTTCCGTCAGCGTCCCGTAGTGCGCGGGCTTGACCGCGGCTTGATCGAGCCGCAGACGCCCCCAGTGGTGGATGACGATGTCGACGGGCGCGATGGAGCCGCCCGCCGCCAGCACCGATGGCGCGACGGTGTGGTGCACCACCCCCGTGTAGCAGTAGCGCGGGTCGTTGCGAAAGAGGCGGACCGTGCGGCTCGGGCTCCAGCCGCAGGCGCCCAGCGAAGTCGGCGCGCTCGCGTCCGCGGCGCGCCATTTCACCGTCACCTGGTAGCAGTAGTTGCGGATGAGAGGCAGGTAGCCGTCGGCTTCGGGAGCGGCGACGAGCGTCCGCACGCGGTCGTGAGCGGCCGGGTCGAGGGCCTCGTCGGCGTCCAGATTGAGGATCCAGTCGCCTCGCGCGGCCTGCCGCATCTGCTCGAAGGCGCGCGCGTAGTCGTCGCGCCAGCGCGCCCTGACGATCCTTGCGCCGGCCTCTTTCGCGAGGTGGCGCGTGAGGTCGGTGGAACCGGTGTCGAGGACGAGGATCTCGTCGGCCAGCGCCGAGGCGCTGGCGATGCAGCCCTTGATGAACCCCTCTTCGTTGCGCGCGACGATGCAGAGGGAGATCGTCGGCCGAGGGGTCGGTCGAGTGCGGGGGTGGTCGCGCGGAGGTCGAGCGTGGCCTCCGCGCGGTCGCCGCGCCCTGTCCGGGTCGTCCGTCAGATCGGGTCCCCCCAAGACTGTGTGGTCATGGTGACGCTGACGCTCGGGCCGAGGTGGCTCGGGGCGAGCCCGCCGATCACACCCTCGAGCTCGCCGTTGCCGACCGGCCGGCCTTCCGCGGTCTCGTCTGCGCGCTCGTCCCCGGCGCGGTCGCGGTTCTCTGATTCCGGCGTGGGTACCATGCGATCCTCCCGGCTGTCTGAGCCATTCTCCATGCTCCCAGCGTAGTCACGTGCCCGCCCGGAGTCAAGAATCGCGGCCGCCGCCGTGAAGCCCGCTCAGGCGTCGGCGTGGGGCGGGCGGGCGCCCCGGGGGCGGCGCCTCATCCGCCGCTCAGCTCATC
>JBAWVU010000406.1:0-2562 GCA_037147135.1 Chloroflexota bacterium | reverse complement strand
CCACGAAGAACGGCAGGCCGACCGGCACGAGCACGGCGACAGTCCCGACGCGGAGGTCGTCCGACACCGCCACGGCCGCGACGTGCCACGCAGTGAGGTCGTCGGAGAGGTCCATCGTCACCACCGCCGTCCCGTCGGGGCCCGTCCGGACCTGCCGGAAGAGGATCCGGTCGCGGAAGTCCTCGCGGACAGTGCCGCCGCCGGTGCTTCCTGCTCCTCCACCGGTGGCCGATCCGCAGCCGGGCCCTGCTGAACCGATCGGCACCTGGTGCGACGCGTACGTGGCCGCGATCGCGCCGGCGATCGAGCCGTAGAGGGGCCAGACCGGGTCGTCGTCCCACGCGACGCCCGCGTCGTAGAGCTTCTCGTCGACCGCGCGGACGACGACGTCGGCGGGGACCGGGCCGCCCGCGAGGTCGGTCGTCTCGATCCGCATCGTCGCGACCTCGCCGGGTCGGTAGACGGACCCGGTCGGCCGGTCGGGCGAGACCGTCACCACGATCCGCCGCGACTCGGGGTCGACCGCTGCCCTGAGCCCGAAGACCGTGAAGCGATACGTGGATCCGTCGAACGCGACCCCGACCACGTCGAAGCTCGGCGACTCCTCGCTCCCGAACCGGCGCGCGAACGTGGGTCGTGGCCCGACCTCCGCGTCCCGGATGCCGTCCCGGGCGGTGAGGAAGAGGAACTGCCTGCCGTCTCCGGACGCGAGGGGCCCGTCCGCATCCCGCAGCGTGAGCCGGACCGTCTCGCCGATCGCGTACTGCTCGGTCGACTGCCCGCACGTCGAGCCGCCCTGGGCGGAGCCGCCGCGCGGACCGGGATCCAGCCAGACCTCCCGCGAGTCGTCCCGGAGCGTCGACCGTTCGGCGTACCGGACGCTGCTGTCGACCCCACCGGTCGCATCGGTCGTCGACGCGGTCACCTCCACGCTCACGTCGGCCGAGAGCGCCCCCGGCGGGAGCAGGATCCGCGCGGCGAAGCCCCCGTCCGCCCCGGTCGTCGCGGTCGCCGAGACGGCCGCGAGCTCGCGCTCCTCGTACGTGTACGTGGGGACCGTCTCCTTCAGGATGAAGTCGTACGTGGTGCCGGTGCGGACCGGGACCCAGGCGGTCGCCTCGGCCGTGAGCGCCACGCGGGTGCCCGGCGCGGGCGGGCCGATGTGCTCGGCCCAATCGCGGTCTGCCGCGATGCTCGCCTCGACGGCCCGCAGGTCGACATCGTCCACCCTGCCGGCGACACTGATCCCCTCCGCCGTGAGGTCCGTGGACCGGAGCGACACGTATACCGACGCCGGGAAGACCACCAGGTCCGGGCTCCTTCCCGTCACCTCGCCCAGCTCCGGGCGCGCCGGCGCCGCATCGATCCCGCCCGACGAGCGCCCCTCGACGCGTACCACGGCCCGGCCGTCCGTACCCGTCGTCGCCATCAGACCCGCGTCGTCCGACGACCCGTCCGTGATCTCCGACGCATCGAACCGGAGGGGGAGCCCGGGGACCGGCGTGCCGTCGTAGAACGCCGCGGTCGCCGTCACGGTGATCGTCTCGCCGGTCATGTACGCGCGGCGGTCGGTGGAGACGTCGATCCGGTATCCGGGCTTCCGGACGACGCCGACCTCGATCCAGCTGGTGGCGAGCGTCCGGCCGTCGACGGAGAGGACGAGCTCGTACGAGCCGAGCGGGAGGTCCTCGAGCGCCATCGTCGCGGAGAAGACGCCGGCCGCCGACGGCGCCACGTCGGATCGCCAGACCGGGGTCGAGGCGCCGTCGCTCTCCCACGGTCCGGAGTCGCTGCCGACCGGCTGCAGCGCGAGCCGTATCGTCGCCGGCGCGACCCCGGTCGCGCGGTCGCGCGCGACTCCCCAGATCGCCGCGGAGTCCGTGCCTCGGTAGACGCTTCGATCCGTCGCGAGGCTCGCCCACCAGGATGCGGACGCATCGGGGCGCCTGGCCGGGCTCCAGATCTGCCCGGCATATCCCTCTCCCGACTCCAGGCCCAACGGTACGACCGATGCGCCGAGGCCGGCCGCCTCGACGACGAGGACGGGATGCGGCCACGACCACGGGTCGGGCCCGCCGGCGTCCGGGAAGGTCCCCGCCGGCGTTGTGGCGAGGAGGAGGCCGTCCGCGCCGGTCCGCCCCAGGATGGCGCCGCCCGCGACGCGGACGTCGGCGCCCTCGAGGGCTCCGCCGCCGATGCGGTTCACCCAGACGGCCGTTCGATCGTCCGCCGCGGCGGCATAGACCGCGACCGGGGTCACCTGGAGGAGCACCTGCTCGGCCGCGGCGACGTCGTCGGGCAGGTCCGCCACGTACCAGCCCGGCTCGAGCGCGACGGGGAAGCGGAGCGATCCGGCGTAGCCGTTCCCCTGGTCCAGGACGAGCCGCACCTTGGCGCGGACGGCGAGCGGCAGCCCGGAGACGTCCACGGCGTCACGTGGATGCTCGGCCCACGTGGGCGTGTCCAGGAGTTCGCGGGCGGCCTCCACCGCCGCGTCGATGCCGGACAGGCGGTGGACCTCGACGACGATCGATGCGGGCGGCCTCACCTCGCCGTCGCTCG
>JBAWVU010000405.1:0-2572 GCA_037147135.1 Chloroflexota bacterium | reverse complement strand
GTGCAGGGCCGGGATCCGCCGGATCCTGATCCGGACGCCGAGGTTGCGACGGACGAAGGGCATCGCGTGCTCGAGCGCGCGCAGCGTCGCCTTCCGCTCGTCGGGCGTGCCGATGATGCTCACCCAGACGCGGGCCTCGGAGAGGTCCGGGGTCGTCTCGACCTTCGTCACCGTGACGAATCCGATCCGCGGATCGCTCACCTCGCGTGCGAGGATCGCGCCGATCTCCTGGCGGAGCAGCTCGTCGACGCGATCGAGACGCTGGCTCATCAGGGCGCCTCCGTGCGCCGGGGCCGGGTCAGCCGGCCGCGGCTCGGCTCACGGACTGCTGGGTGAAGCATTCGATGACGTCGCCCTCCCCGATATCGTGGAAGCCGGAGAGCCCGATGCCGCACTCGAAGTTCTGGGCGACCTCGCGGACGTCGTCGCGGAACCGTCGGAGGGACTCGATCCGGTCCGTCGCGATGACCTTGCCGCTCCGCCAGACACGCGCACCGCCGTTTCGGACGATGCGCCCGTCGGTGACATAGCAGCCGGCGATGACCGTCGACTTCCCGACACGGAAGACCTGGCGGACCTCCGCGCGACCCTCGACCTGCTCCACGAGGACCGGCTCGAGCAGGCCCCGGAGGGCTGCCTCGATGTCGTCGGTGAGCTTGTAGATGATGTCGTACATGCGGACGTCGACGCCCTCGGCCTCGGCCGTCCGCCGGGCAGTCGGCGTGATGCCGGTGCTGAACCCGACCACGATCGCGTCCGACGCGGAGGCGAGGAGGATGTCGTTGTCCGTGATGTCGCCGGCGCCCTCGTGGAGGACGTTGATCTTCACCTCGTCGGTGGCGATCTGCTCGAGCGCGTGCGTGATCGCCCCGAGCGACCCGGAGACGTCCGTCTTGAGGATGATCCGGAGCTCCTTGGCCTGCCCTGCCTGGACCTGCCGGTAGAGGTCCTCGAGCGTCGCCCGACCGCTGCCGGTCTCCTTCGCGGCCGCTGCGTTGCGCCGCGACTCCGCGATGTTCCGCGCCACCCGCTCGTCGGCGACGACCTCGAGGATGTCGCCGGCCTCGGGGACATCGGAGATGCCGAGGACGACGACCGCGTTGGACGGCCCCGCCTTCGTCACGCGCTTCCCGCGGGCATCCTCGAGCGCCCGGATCTTGCCATGCGTCTGCCCCACGACGACCGCGTCGCCGACGCGCAGCGTCCCGGTCTGGACGAGCGCGGTCGCCACCGGGCCGCGGCCCTTGTCGAGCTCGGCCTCGATGATCGTGCCCACGGCTGGCCGCTTCGGGTTCGCCTTGAGCTCCTGGAGGTCCGCAACGAGGAGGATCACCTCGAGAAGGTCGTCAAGCCCGGTCCGCGCCTTCGCGGAGACCAGGACGAGCGGCACGTCTCCGCCGTACTCCTCGACGATGACGTTCGCCTCGGCGAGCTCGTTCTTCACGCGGTCCGGGTTGGAGTCCGGCTTGTCGATCTTGTTGAGGGCGATGATGACCGGGACCTTGGCGGCACGGGCGTGGCTGATCGCCTCGAGCGTCTGCGGCATGACGCCGTCGTCGGCGGCCACGACGATGACCGCGATGTCCGTCACGCGTGCCCCGCGAGCGCGCATCGCGGTGAACGCCTCGTGGCCCGGCGTGTCGAGGAAGACGATCCGGCGCCCGCCGCGGTTCACCTCGCTCGCACCGATGTGCTGGGTGATGCCGCCACGTTCGCCTGCCGCGACCGTGGTGCTCCGCATCGCGTCGAGGAGGCTCGTCTTGCCATGGTCGACATGGCCCATGACGGTGACGATGGGCGCGCGGGCGACGAGCGACTCGACGTCGCCCTCGTCGAAGATCGACGGCTTGGCGGCCGGAGCAGCGATCTCGGCCTCGGCCTCGTCGGTCGCCGCGACCGCCGTGCCACCTTCGCCGACCTCGAAGCCGAGCTCGCCGGCGACGAGCGTGGCCGTCTCGCGGTCGATCAGCTGGTTGATCGTCGCGAAGATCCCACTCTTGATGAGCTCGCGGATGACGTCCGCGGGGTTCACCCGCAGGAGCTCCGCGAGGTCCTTGACGGTGATCGTCGTGGGGATCTCGACCGGCCCGACCGCCGCCGGATCGAGGGTCTGGGTCGCTCCCTGGGCGGCGAAGTCGCGCCGTGCGGGCTTTCTCGGGCCGCGTCTGCCCCGCGTCCCGCTCCTACTCCTGGCCACGGGCTCCTCCTTCGTCGTTCGTCGTCAACATGGGTTCCGTCCCGCCGAGCAGCATCGCTCGGACCTCCTCCGGGACCGGGGCCGAGAGCGCGCGGCCGAGGGCTCCACGCTGGAGCGCCCCCCGACGGCACGCGATGTCATCGCACAGGTACGCCCCGCGGCCGGCGAGCCGTCCGGTGGGATCGATGACGATCCGCCCGTCCGGCATCCGGACCACGCGCGTGAGCTCCCTCTTGGCGCGCACGGTACGGCAGCCGACGCACGATCGTGCGGGCGGCCGACGAGCGGCGGCCGGGGCGACGGCGCCGGCTACGACGCCACCTCCCCCGTGGGCTTCGTCGAGAGCATCGCCTGCTCCTTCGGCTCGGGCTCGGC
>JBAWVU010000404.1:0-2579 GCA_037147135.1 Chloroflexota bacterium | reverse complement strand
GTCCCGGTGGCGGCTCCGCGGCCGCAGGGCCGGAGAGGTCCGCCGCCCGCATCACCGCCGACTCGGTCCTCGCGGCCCGCGACCTTCCGGACGCCGAGGAGGTGGTCCGCGCCGTGAGCACGGTGGAGGCGGAGCTCCTTCGCTTCCTCCTCGTGATCCCGGAGGAGCAGCTGCGGGTGGCGGACCAGCTCGCGCCGGAGATGCTCTTCTCGGAGCTGGCGCGGACGCTGTGGCGGGCGATGCTCGCGGACCGCGAGGTCGACGCGGCCGCCCGGGGGACCGCCGAGGGCCGGTTCGAGCGGGGTCGCTTCCTCGACGCTCTCGACGACGAGGCCCGCGCGCTTGCGATCGCGCTCTACGCCTCGCGCGGGCCGATCCCCGGGCTCGGCGACGGCCCCGACGAGGGCGCGCTCGACCTCGCGCTCGTGGACCAGGGGGTGGACCAGTGCCTGCTGCGCCTCGAGCTCGACCGGCTCGACGAGCAGGGGGAATACACGCGCGGCGAGCTCGCCGACGCGGAGCAGCGGGACGACGCGGACGCGATCGCCCGATCCATGGACGACGAACGACGACTCAACGAGGCCCGGCGGTCCCTCCACCGGAGGATCGACCAGTCGAGCCTGCTCGCACGCACGACCGGAGGACGACCGTGACCGCAGATCCCACAGACCAGCAGCTCGTCGATGCCGTGCTCGCCCCGCGCCGCAGGGCGAAGCGTGGCCCCGTGGACGCCGCCGCCGCGCCCGGCCGATCGACGGTCCGGACCCCTGCGGTCGACGAGGACCTCCCGATCGCGCTCGCGCTCGCCACCGTGCTCGAGGTCGTCGTTAACGACGTCGGCGCGTCCGAGGCCGCCGAGGAGCTCGCCATCGAGGCCGAGATCGAGGCCGCCGCCGCTGAGGAGGAGGGGATCGAGCCCGGCGTCGACGTCGTCGCCGAGGGCCAGTCGCTCGACGCGAAGACCACGATCGAGGTCCCCGCCACCCTCGACGCGAAGGCGCTCGAGGAGCCCACCGCGGAGGAGCTCGAGGCGCTCTCGGCGGACATGATCGGCATCGACGACCCGGTCCGCATGTACCTGAAGGAGATCGGCAAGGTCGCCCTCCTGACGGCCGAGGAGGAGGTCGTCCTCGCCAAGTCGATCGAGCTCGGCGAGCAGCTCGCGGACGAGCCGTGGAAGGGGATCGTGAGCCTCCGCGAATGGACGCATCACGACACCGAGCGCAAGACGCGGACGGCGAAGCGCCAGCACCAGCTCCCGTTCGGCGAGGAGGCCCACCGGATCGTCCGCGACGGGATCTCGTGGGAGGGGAACCGCGACCTCCTCGCGGCGCCGCCGGTCTTCCACTACGTGAAGCACTCCCGGGAGGCGCAGACCGACGAGACGAAGCAGTCGCTCAAGAAGGCGAAGGAGCACGTGAACGCGTACATCGCCGGGCTCGCGTCCGACGACCCGGCCGCGGCGCCGGAGGCGTTCCTCACGCTTCTCGACTGGTCGTACGGCTCCGTCCACGTCCCGAACCTCGACGCGCGCGACAATGTCGGGCTCCGGGCGGTCTACGACTGGACGCGCGACGTCGTGGCGTTCCCGGCCATGCACGAGTGGATCACGACCGGCCACGACGCCGAGCTCCTCAAGTCGATGGGCTACGACCCGGAGGTCCCCAAGGAGACGAAGCTCGCCCATCGCAAGGGCGTCATCGTCGGGATCGGCCGCGACGCGCGCGAGCAGCTCACGTCGGCCAACCTCCGCCTCGTCGTGTCGATCGCCAAGAAGTACATCGGCCGCGGCATGAGCTTCCTCGACCTCATCCAGGAGGGGAACATCGGCCTCATCCGGGCGGTCGAGAAGTTCGACTACGAGAAGGGCTTCAAGTTCTCCACGTATGCCACGTGGTGGATCCGGCAGGCGATCACCCGCGCGATCGCCGACCAGGCCCGGACGATCCGGATCCCCGTCCACATGGTGGAGACGATCAACCGCCTCATCCGCGTGAGCCGGCAGCTCCTCCAGGAGCTGGGCCGCGAGCCGACGGTCGACGAGATCGCCAGCGCGATGTCGACGCCGGAGCTCCTCGTCACCCCCGAGAAGGTCCGCGAGATCATCAAGGTCTCGCAGGAGCCGGTCTCGCTCGAGACGCCGATCGGCGAGGAGGAGGACAGTCACCTCGGCGACTTCATCGAGGACCGCGGCGCGCTCGCCCCGGCCGAGGCGGCGTCGCACCAGCTCCTGAAGGAGCAGGTCGAGGCGGTGCTCGACTCTCTCACCGGCCGCGAGCGGCGCGTGCTCCAGCTCCGGTTCGGCCTGGAGGACGGGCGTGCCCGGACCCTCGAGGAGGTCGGGAAGGAGTTCAACGTCACCCGCGAGCGGATCCGCCAGATCGAGGCGAAGGCGCTGCGCAAGCTCCGCCACCCGAGCCGGAGCCGCAAGCTGAAGGACTACCTGGAATAGGGGAGCCGGAGCACATGACCGGGCCCGAGTCCGATCACGCGGCGGGGAGGTCGCGCCCCCGGCGCCCACCCCCGCCGCGTGATCGGACTCGGGCCCGGTCCTGTGCTCCGGCTCCCCTATTCCAGGT
>JBAWVU010000403.1:0-2593 GCA_037147135.1 Chloroflexota bacterium | reverse complement strand
GTGTCGCGAGCATCGGCGAGGACATCACCGAGCGCACGCACGCGGAGGGGGCGCTCCGCGAGAACGAGGAGCGCTTCCGCCTGACCTTCGACGACGGGCCGCTCGGGGCGGTGATCTGCGGCCTGGACTTCCGGTTCCAGCACGTGAACGGTGCGTTCGCGCAGATGCTGGGCTACGAGCCGGGCGAGCTCACGACGCGGGGCTTCGACCAGGTGACGCATCCGGACGACCTGGAAGCCGATGTCGTCAACGTGCGCCGCCTCATCGCAGGCGAGCTCGACGTCTACGAGCGTGACAAGCGGTACGTGCGCAAGGATGGGAGCGTCATCTGGGGGCACCTGTTGGCACGCGGCCTGCACGGGGCCACTGGCAGGGTCTTCGCCCTCCTCGCGATGGTCGCCGACATCACCGAGCGCAAGCGGGCGGAGGATCTCCTGTCCGTCCAGTCGGAGATCCTGGCGATCCTCGCGACCTCGAGTGACGCGTCGCTCACCGTCGGCTCGATCGTCGCCGCGCTCAAACGGGCGACCGGCTTTGATGCGGTGGGGCTTCGGCTGCGTGAGGGCGACGACTACCCGTTCGCGGCTGCCATCGGCTACTCGGACGCGTTCCTGCGGGCGGAGAACACGCTGGCCGTCCGCTACCCCGATGGCGGGCTCTGCCGGAACGATGACGGCACCGTCAGCCTGGAGTGCACGTGCGGCCTCGTGCTGGGCGGAAACGACCCGAGCAAGTCCCTGTTCACCCCCGGCGGCAGTGTGTGGACGAACGACTCACTCCCATTCCTGGACCTGCCGCCGGACCAGGACCCCAGGCTGCATCCGCGGAACCGGTGCATCCTCGTCGGCTTCATGTCCGTCGCGCTGATCCCCCTCCGAGCGGGTGACGAGATCCTCGGCCTGCTGCACCTCGCGGACCATCGCAGGGATCGATTCACCGCTGAGTCGATCCGCTTCTTCGAGGGAATCGGCACCAGCATCGGCATGGCGCTCCAGCGCAGGCAGGCCGAGGAAGCGCTCCGCGCGAGCGAGGAGCGCTTCCGGGCGATGTTCGAGGAGGCGCCCCTCGGCGTCGCGCTCATCGACTCGCTCACGGGGCAGATCCACGAGGTCAACCGGCGCTTCGCCGAGATCGCCGGCCGGACCCGCGAGGAGATGACGAGGATCGACTGGATGTCGATCACGCATCCCGACGACCTCGCGCTCGACCTCGACAACATGGCCCGGCTCAACGCCGGCGAGATCAGCGGCTTCCGGATGGAGAAGCGCTGGATCCACCCGGACGGATCGATCGCCTGGATCAACATGACGATCGCCCCGGTGCGGACCGGGGATCCCGCCCATCCCCGCCACCTCTGCACGATCGACGACATCACCGAGCTGCGCGAGGCCCAGGCGGTGCTCCTCCAGGCCCAGAAGATGGAGACGGTGGCGCGGCTGGCCGGCCGCGTCGCGCACGACTTCAACAACCTCCTCGCCGTCATCCTCGGCAACGCCGAGCAGATGCGAGCCGGCCTTGCGACCGACGACCCACGGCGCGCCGCGATGACCGAGGTCGAGGACGCCGCTCGCCGAGGGGCCATGCTCACGCGGCAGCTCCTCTCGTATGGCCAGCGGCAGGTCGTCGCGCCCGAGGTGCTCGAGATCGACGCCGTCGTCGGCGAGATGGAGGCGATGCTCCGCCAGCTCATCGGCGCGGACATCGCGTTGGCGTTGGAGCCGGGCGAGCCCGCCGCTCGCGTGCGGGCCGACCGCTTGCAGATCGGCCAGATCCTCGTCAACCTCGTGCTCAACGCCCGCGACGCGATGTCCGGTGGAGGCGCGCTGCGCATCGAGACCGGGACCATCGTCATCGCCGCGGGGGACGCCGCGCGCCGAGCGTCGCTCGCGCCCGGTCGGTACATGACGGTGACGGTCACCGACAGCGGGACCGGGATCGACGCCGCGACACGCGAGCACCTCTTCGAGCCGTTCTTCACGACGAAGGCCTCGGGCATCGGGACCGGACTCGGCCTCCCGACCGCGCGGGGGATCGCGCGCCAGGCCGGTGGCGACCTCGTCTGCGCCGAGAGCACCCCCGGGCGCGGGTCGGCCTTCACGCTCTACCTGCCGGCGACCGACGACGCGATGCCGGCATCCCGGGTCGCCCCCATCGCGCCTGTCGCGACCGCCGCGACGGGGGCCGGGACGATCCTCCTCGTCGAGGACGAGCCGGGCATCCGCCGCCTCGGCGAGCGGATCCTCGCCCGTGCCGGCTACACGGTCCTCACCGCGGGCGATGGGGCCGAGGCGCTCGCGCTCCTCGCCGCGGGCGACGGCTCGGTCGGGCTCATCGTCACCGACATGATCATGCCGAGGATGGGCGGCACGGAGCTCGCCCGGCGCCTCGGCGAGACGCACCCCGGCACGCGGATCCTCTTCATGTCGGGCTATCCCGGCGACATCCTCACCAGCGAAGGGGCGCTTCCGGCGGGCGCGGCCTTCATCGGCAAGCCCTACACGGCAGCGGAGCTCACCGCGGCGGTACGCGACGTGCTCGCCCGGCGGGAGTGACCCAGAGCAGGGTGGCCGCCGGCAGGCGGGGCCTCGTCCGG
>JBAWVU010000402.1:0-2633 GCA_037147135.1 Chloroflexota bacterium | reverse complement strand
ACATCCCGCCGAGCAGCGTCGCCGCGGCCGTGTCGACGCCGGTCCGCCGCCCGATGAGCGTCGCGCCCCAGAAGACGATGGAGAATTCGACGGCGACCGCCGCGACGAGGAACGTCCACGCGAGCCAGTAGCCGCGCGGCAGCCGCCCGTCCGATCTCGCCGCCGCCGGCGACCGCTCGAGGCGTGGTCCGGCGCGCAGGTCGAGGCCGACGACGACGAGGAGCAGGAGTGTCGGCGCGAGCCCGAGCGCCCACGGCAGGCCCGCGAATGCGGCGAGCGACAGCACGAGCGGGCAGACGAACGCCGCCGCCATGGCCCACAGGTTCGCGCGCGCCACGCGCACCCGGGCGAGCCGCCCGCCCCGGCGGGCGAGGATGGCGTTCGCATAGCCCAGCATGGTGCCGAGCCCGAGGCCCAGGACGACCGCGGCCCCGAGCGTGACGGCGAAGGCGGGCGCGACGGCGATGGCGCCGATGGCCACGGCCAGCCCCCCGATCGCTGCACCTCGGACGGCCACCTCGCCGAACCGCCGGTCGAGGCCCGCCGCGAACGCGCCGGCGAACACGATGCCGATGGCCATCCCTGTCGGATGGAGGCCGACCTGCGCGTCCGACAGTCCGAGCTGTGTCCGGAGATACGGCGTGATCGCCCCGAGGCCGTAGATGACGTAGCCCTGCACCGCGTAGGCCGAGTACGACGGCCACGCGTCCCGGCCCGGGTCGGATGATCTCGTCGGCCGCACAGGTGACAGGGTACGCGACCGTCGCCCGGTGCCGGGGGCGTGCGCCATCGGTGCGCGCAGCCGCGACCATCGTTCCACATCGGCGCCACGGAGGCGGGCGTAGAGTCCGCACATGGATGGCACGCCCGGCTCCGACTCCTCGACCCTGTCCTCGCCGCTCGGCGTGGATGCCGCCGCCCAGGGCGAGACCGTCGCCCTCGTCCGCGAGCAGGTCGAGTGGTTCACGCGGTGGGCGGCGGCGGTCGGCGCCGTCACGACCGCCGCCGAGTTCGTCCTCCTCGCGACCGGCGTGCTCTCGGGCCCGGCCGCGCCCGCGCTGTTCGCGGCCTCGACGGTGGGTCTGGTTGCGGCATGGCTGCTCGCCCGGGCCGATCGAACCGGGCCCGCGGTGGCGGTGAGCACGATATCGTTCGGGGCACTGACCGTTGCGGCGGCCATCCTCCTCCCGACGTTCTACGTCATCGCTGCCGCCCTCCCCGGCGTCGCTGCGCTCATCGCCGTCCCGTTCCTCCGGGGCCGCCAGCTCACAGCGATGCTCGTGTTCGTCTGGACGGTCGGCGGGGCGGCCGCCACCGTCGGCCTTGCCCTCCACCTCCCGGCCGACGCGGACGCGGTGGGCGTGGCGCTGACGGGGGTCACCCTCGCGGTCGTCGCCCTGTTCTCTGCCCTGAGCCTCTTCCGCCTGAGCGCCCGGTTCCGCGCCGACCGGGACCGTGCGCTCGCGTCGGAGGCGCAGTACCGTGCGCTCTTCGACGGGTCGCCGGTCGCCACCGTCGCGTACGCGACGGATGACTTCCGGGTCCTCGCCGTGAACCAGGCCGCGGCCGCTCTCTACGGCACGCCGCGGGAGCGTCTCCTCCGGATGTCGTACCAGGACCTCGTGGACCCGGCCCTCCACGACCGACTCGAGGAGATCGTCCCGACCCTGCGAACGGACCGGTTCGTCCCGCTCCCGTCGGGCTGGCGTCACCGCCGCGCGGACGGCTCGCTCATCGAGGTCGATGGCGCCTCGCTCTCGATCCCGTATGGGGGCAGCACGGCGCGCCTGTCCGTCATCCTCGACGTCACCGAGTCACGACGGTCGGCGGCGGCCGCGGCCGAGGCGACTCGTCGCCTCGAGGAGGCGCAGGCGACGGCGCATATCGGCAGCTGGACGGCCGAGGCCGGCGTGACGGGCTTCGACGACGGCTGGACCACGTGGTCTGCCGAGGGCCTGCGGATCCTCGGGCTTCCGCCTGACACGGGGAGGGCCCGCGGCGATTCGTTCTACGACATGGTCCACCCGGATGACCGCGCCCTCGTCATCGAAGCGGGACGCCGGGTGATCACCGTCGACGAGCCGTACGAGATCGAGCACCGGATCGTCCGCCCGGACGGCGAGGTCCGCCTCGTTCACGAACGGGGGTCCGTCCAGCGCGACGGCGCGGAGCGGCCCGTCCGGTTCGTCGGCACGATCGAGGACGTGACCGATCGGCACGATCTGGAGCGTCGCCTGGCCGCGGCGGAGCGGCTCGAGGCGGTGGGGCGACTCGCGGGCGGCATCGCGCACGACTTCAACAACCTGCTTACGGTCATCGGAGGGAACGCGGAGATCGCGCGTGACCTCACGGCCCCGGACGCACCGGCGTACTCGGCGATGGAGGCCGTCGTCGATGCGGCGCGACGGTCCGCAGGGCTCACGCGCCAACTGCTCGCGTTCGCCCGGCGCCAGCGGCTGGAGCCGCGCCCGGTGGACCTCGTCGCGACCGTCGATGCGCTCGCTTCCACCGTCCGCGACCTCGCCGGTCCGCGGATCACCGTGACCATCGCCCACCGGCGATCGGGAACGGTCGTCCTCGCCGACCCCGCCGGGCTCGACCAGGTGATCCTCAACCTCGTCTCGAACGCGCGG
>JBAWVU010000401.1:0-2645 GCA_037147135.1 Chloroflexota bacterium | reverse complement strand
GCGTACGCGTAAAAGTGACCAAACCCACCGCCCAAATACGGTGCACTACCCATTTGCCAGAACAACCAGTTCAAGGCCTCAGTGCGTGCTGCACCGTCTTTAGGAATAAAAGCTTGAAATTTTTCAGCCAAGTAAAGCAAGATCGCACCAGATTCAAACACGCGTACTGGCTGCGCGCCGCTGCGATCAAACAATGCAGGGATTTTTGAGTTTGGGTTGACATCCACGAAGCCCGAACCAAACTGATCGCCGTCACGGATGTTGATCAACCACGCATCATATTCAGCACCAGTGTGCCCAAGTGCAAGCAGCTCTTCAAGCAAGATCGTGACCTTAACGCCGTTGGGCGTGCCCAACGAGTACAGTTGCAAGGGGTGCTTGCCGATCGGCAGTTCTTTGTCGTGCGTCGCACCGGCGATCCGCCCGGGAAGCTGCCGCACGAGCGCCGCCTTCACGGCCATGAGCCCGACCGCCGGCCCGCCGAACGAGAGCGGGATGCCGAGGCCCTGCCCGTCGCCCACCGCGATGTCGATGTCGCACGCCCCCGGCGGCTCGAGGACGGCGCAGGCGACCGGATCCACCGAGGCGATCGCGAGCGCGCCGGCCGGGACCGAGTAGCGGGCCGGCGGCTCTCCCTTCACGGGCGTCGCGGGCGCGAGCGCGACGCCCACCTCGCGGTGACGGGCAAGCCACGCGGCGAGAGCCGCGGCCGTCGCCGGTTCGGACGGATCGACTCGCTCGACCCTTGCCGCGGGATCGTCGATCGTCGCGCGGAGCGCGTCCGCGAGCGACCCGAAGGCCTGCGCCGGTCGCTCCTCCGCGCCCGCGGTCGGCGCCGGGGCGCCGCTCGTGGCATCTCCGTCGCCGGTGGCCGCCGCGGCGGCCGTGGCCGCCACGCCGCTCACTTCCGCTTCTCCGCCAGCGGCCATCGCGCCGCGCCCGTCCGCTCCTCCGCCCGCGGCCGCGCCACCGCTCACCAAGTCGAAGTCGAGCGAGAGCTGGAGGCCTCCGTCCGCGTCCGGCGATCTCGCCGGCCGCACGGGCGCCGCCCGGCCTCCGCGCCAGCCCTCCGGCACCTCGCCCACCTGCGCCGCGGCCATCCCGTCGTCGCGAGCGGCGCGCGAGGCTGCCGTCGTCTCCTCGATGGACTCTCCCTCGAGCCGCGGGAGCCGATCGATGAGCGACCGGAACTCCAGCTCGCGGAAGAGGCGGACGACGGCCTCGCGGTCGTAGTCGCCGAGCCGCGCGGCAGCGTAGTCGAGCTCGACGGGGAGGTCACGGACGATCGTCGCGAGGTGACGGCTCTGGTGGACCTGCTCGCGGTGCGCCTCGAGCACGAGGCGGAGCTTCTCCTGCTTCACCTCCGCGAGCCGCGCGTAGAGGGAATCGAGGTCACCGAAGTCGGCGATGAGCTTCGCCGCCGTCTTCTCCCCCACCCCGGGGACCCCGGGGATGTTGTCGGTCGAGTCGCCCTTGAGCGCCTTGAAGTCGACCATCTGCGCCGGTGCGAGGCCATATCGCTCGCGGATCGTCGCGGGGTCGTAGTAGACCGTGTTCTGGACGCCCTGGCGCGTGGTCATGAGCCGGACGTGGTCGCTCACGAGCTGGAGCATGTCGAGGTCGCCCGTCACCACCGTCGAGTCGATCCCCCGCCCTTCTGCCTGGAGCGTGAGGGTCCCGATGACGTCGTCGGCCTCGTAGCCCGCGAGCTCGAGGACGGGGATCCGGAGGGCCGCGACGACCTCCCGGACCTTCGGGAACTGCGAGCGCAGGTCGTCCGGCATCGGCTTCCGCGTCGCCTTGTACTCCCGGAACTCCTCGTGCCGGAAGGTGGGGCCGGGCAGGTCGAAGGCGACCGCGACGAAGTCGGGCTTCACGTCCTGAAAGCCGCGCAGGAGGATCGACGTGAACCCGAACACGGCGTTCACGAGCTCGCCCTTCGCGGTCGAGAGCGGCGGGAGGGCGAAGTAGCCACGGTAGATGAGCCCGTTGCCGTCGAGCAGCATCAGGCGTTCCATCGGCGGTCCTCGACGAGTCCGTGGCGCGGCCCTGGCGCGGCGCGCGCCGGGTCCGACGGGTGGGCGTCCCAAGTGTACCCGGGCGCGATCGGAGGCCGGCCATCGCGCGATCGGGGCCCGGTGCGGGCGAGGTGGCGGACCGGGTGCGGTCGAGGTCCGGTGGGGGCGCGGCCGAGGTACGCTGATGGCCCGTCGCTCCGCGCGCGCGGACCGGCCGACGACCGGAGGACCGATGGAAGAGCTGCTCGGCACCCGCACGATCTTCGTCTGCCCCGTCGAGAGCCGTGGAGCCGCGGAGGCACTCGACGCCGAGTTCGGCGCGTGGGCCCAGGATCGCAGGGTCGCGGTCCAGGACGTGGCCACCGCCTATCGGACGCCGGAGGGCAGGCTCAAGCTCGAGCGCGACTGGGACTGGTGGTCGATCGCGGCGGCTGCCGGCGGCGTCATCCTCGCCCCGACCATCATCGGAGCGGTCGCGGCAGCCGCGCTCGTGGGCGGCGGCGCGACCCTGCTGCGCCGCAAGCTCGGGCGTCGGATGAGCACGAACATGCTCAAGCGGATCGGGGACCAGCTCGACTCGGGACGCGCCCTCTACCTCGTCGCGGTCAAGTCGGAGTTCGATGAGGT
>JBAWVU010000400.1:0-2665 GCA_037147135.1 Chloroflexota bacterium | reverse complement strand
CCACGAGGAGGATCTGCGTCCCGATCCCGATCCCGAACCAGAGGATGAGGAGCGGGATGAGCGCGAGCGGCGGCAGCGGCCGCACCGCCTCGATCACCGGGTCGAGGCCGGCGCGCACCACGCGGCTCATCGCCATCGCGACGCCCACGGCGATGCCGAGCGACGTGCCGATGAGGAAGCCCGGGATGATGCGCAGCACCAGGCTGTCGAAGATGTCCTGCGGCAGCGTCGGCGCGAGCCGGCCCCACGCCTCGGCCAGCTGCCCCGGGCCGGGCATGAACAGCGGCCGCATGAGGCCCAGGCCGGTCACGATCAGCCACAGGGCGAGGAGCCCCACGATGACGGCGACGCTGATGAGCCGCTCGCGACGGAAGCGCCGCGCTCCCCCCTTGCTCCCGATCGATGGGCGCCCCACGACCTCGCTCACGCCGTGATCCCCGGCGGAAGCAGGTCCACCTCGTCACCGCCGCCGCCCAGCTCGAGCCACAGCTCGCGGCGGAGCTCCTGGAACCGCGGCTCGGTCCGCAGGAGCGGCTCGCGCGGACGCGGGAGGTCCACCGTCTTCTGCGTGCGGATGGCGTTGGGGTCGCGGCTCATCACGACGATCCGCGTACCCAGGTAGAGCGCCTCCTCCAGGTCGTGCGTGACGAAGAGGACGGTCTTCCGCTCTGCCTCCCACAGCCGAAGGAGCTCGTCCTGCAGGTGCTCCTTGGTCATCGCATCGAGCGCGCCGAACGGCTCGTCCATCAGCAGCACCTGGGGCTCGTTCGCGAACGCCCTCGCCACGTCCACGCGCTTGCGCATCCCGCCCGACAGCTCGCGCGGGAGCAGTCCACCCTTGCCCCCGAGCCCGACGAGGCTCAGGTACCGAGCGACCCGCCCGCGCACGTCGGCGGCGGGAAGTCCCCGCATCGTCGGGCCGAACGCCACGTTGTCCGCGACCGACATCCAGGGGAAGGTCGCATCGGGCTGGAAGACGACGCCACGGTCGGGGTCCGGACCGGCGATCGGGGATCCATCGACGGCGACACTGCCGCTCGTCGGCTCGAGGAGCCCGGCGATGATGAACAGGATGGTCGACTTCCCGCAGCCGGACGGCCCGACGAGACAGACGAACTCACCCGGTTCCACGCTGAGGTCCGTCGGCTCCAAGGCGACGACTTCCCGCCCGCCGCTCGAGAGGTAAACCTTGCCGATCCCGCGAGCCTCGATCTTCGGCGCCATCGGTCCTCGTCCGGCGTCTGTCTTAAGACGTCTGACAACTGAGGCTACAAGGAGGCGGGAGTGATGTCAAACCGGATCTGGATCGCCGGGGGTCAGGACGCGAGCGTCACCGCGTCGAGCAGCCGCTCTGCGGCGCCGCGCGACAGGTCGGCCTCGTCCGCGATCGACCACGGGAGGGCGTGGGTGCGGACGAACGCCGGGAGCCCGACGAGCGCCTCGACGATCTTCTCGCGCGCGAGCCGCTGCTGCTCCGGCCGCCACTCGACGCCGCATGCGTCGAGGATCCGGACCGGGCGCGCGGGATCGTTGCCCTGCAGGGTGGCCATGAGGACGGTGCCCAGTCCGACGAGCTCGCCGTGGACGAACGACCTGCCCGTGACCTCCTCCAGGCGGTAGCCGAGGTAGTGCTCCGAGCCCTCCTCCGGGCCACTGTGGCCGGCGCGCAGGCACAGCGCGTTCACCTCGGCGTACATGGTCACGAGGCCGCCGATGCCGGCCTCGCTCACGGTGGCGATCTCCGGCGCGAGCGCCTCGGTCCGGTCGAGGACCGCGGCCGAGGCCGACGCGATCGAGTCGTCGAACGCGATCCGCCCGGCTGCGGCGCCGAGGCGCCAGTCGAGCAGTCCGGTGTGGATCGACAGGAGGTCCCCGACGCCGGCCCGGTTCAGGCGGGCCGGCGCCCGCTCCACGATGTCCGTGTCGACGAGGATCCGATCCGCGACGACGAAGCCCTCGTACACGATCGAGCCGCCGTCGCGGACGGCGACGGTGTTCGTCACCGAGGCGTCGACGCTCACGATCGAAGGCGCGAGGACGAGCGTCAGCCGACGGCGCCATGCCACCCACTTCGCGGCGTCGAGCGCCATCCCGCCGCCGAGGCCGACGACGGTCGAGACGCCGGGCGACACGCGCTCGACGAGCGCCTCGAGGTCGGTCCGCGCGAGCGAGTCGACCTCGAGGATCGCGGCCGCCCGCCCGGCGAGCCCGACGGGAAGCGCGGCAAGCGGCCCCGCCTGCGTCACGAGGAGCCACGGTCGCTCGAGCGCGGCGAGGGTCGCGGGCACGATCCCGCGCCCGACCTCGACGCGCACCGCCATCGCGGCGGCCATGAGCGCGGCCGAGGGACCCGTCGCCTCAGGCATGGAACGGCAGGCCGCCGCTCACGATGAGGTGGCTGCCCGTCACCTGGTCCCCGAGCGGCGAACAGAGGAAGAGGACGCCCTTCGCGATGTCGTCCGGGGTCTCGAAGCGCTCGAGGATGAGCCGCTTCCGGTACTCCTCCTTGACGTCGGCCGCGGGGATCGAGCGACGGTCGCCCTCGAGCACCCACTCGGCTTCCATCATCTCGGTGGCCACGTCGCCCGGGCCGATCGGCGTCGTCTTCCCGTCCAGACTCGCCTCGCCGGTTCCCGATTGGAAGAAGAATACCTGTTCAACGTTC
>JBAWVU010000399.1:0-2671 GCA_037147135.1 Chloroflexota bacterium | reverse complement strand
GGACGCTGCTCGTCCTCCGCTACGGGGAGGGACTCGAGCCGGCCGCGATCGCCGGACTCCTCGGGAAGACGGTGAACGCGACGACCGTCGCGCTCCACCGCGCCCGCGGCCGTGCCGATGCCCACTACGTCGATGGCGTCCTCTCCCGTCCCGGACTCGCACCGGAGTGTCTCGCCTTCCGTGAGCAGACCCTCGCGCGGACGAGGGGCGCGCCGGTCACCGATGCCTACCTCACCCACGTCACCGCGTGCGCCTGGTGCCAGGAGTCCGAGGCCGACCTGCGCACCCGTGCCAAGGCCTTCGGGTTCGCACCCCTCCTCGGCCTCTCTCTCGCGCTCCCCGCCGCCATCAAGACCGCCACCGTCGCGAGCCTCGCCGCGTCGGGTATCGCCGGGGCGGGAGCAGCGGTGGCGACGACCACCGCCTCGACGACCGCCACAGCCGGCGGGACCGGCGCCGGCGGCACCTCCGCTGCCACCGTTGCGACCGTCGCGACCGGCGGGATCGCCGCAGTGGTCGGTGCCACGGTCGCCGTCCTCGGCCTCGTCGCCGTCCTCGGCGCCGCCGCGCTCGGGGGCGTGGTCGTGCTCGCGAACAACCGCGGGCTCAGTCCCATGGCCACCGCCGGATATGCGCACACCTGCTCCGTCGGAGTCGACGGAGCGGTCCGCTGCTGGGGCGCGAACGGTGTCGGCCAGCTTGGCATCGGGTCGGGGGAAGACAGGCCGTCGCCGGCGCTCGTCACGGGCATCGCCGGCGCGCGCGCGGTCGCCGCGGGCTACGACGACACGTGCGCCCTTCTCGCCGACGGGAGCGTGGAGTGTTGGGGACAGAACATCCGGGGCCAGCTGGGGAACGGGTCGCGGATCACGAGCACGACTCCCGTCCCGGTCTCCGGGATCTCGGGCGCGATCGCGATCGCGGCAGGGAACCAGGCCAACTGCGTGCTCCTCGGCGACGGCAGTGTCCGATGCTGGGGCAAGAACGACCTCGGCCAGCTGGGTGACGGGACGACGACGGACAGCGCGGTCGCCGTGGCGGTCTCCGGGATCTCCACCGCGACCGCGATCAGCGTCGGGGCCAACAGCGCGTGCGCGCTCCTGGCCGATGCGACCGTCCGCTGCTGGGGCAACAGTGACAACGGGGAGATCGGCAACGGCACGAAGACCGACAGCTCGGTCCCCGTACGGGTCTCCGGGATCGGCTCCGCGACGGCCGTCGCGTCCGGCTCCCGCCACACCTGTGCGGTCCTCAGCGACGGGGCCGTGATGTGCTGGGGCGGGAACGACCAACACCAACTCGGCACCGGGACGACGAGGGGCAGCCCTGTTCCCGTCGCGGTCTCAGGCATTTCCGGCGCTACGGCGATCAGCACATTCGGGTGGCAGACGTGCGCGCTGATTCGCGACGGCACGGTCCGTTGCTGGGGGGCGAACGATGCCGGCCAGTTGGGAAACGGCACGACGAATGGCAGCGCACGCCCGGTTACGGTGTCGGGGGTCGCCTCCGCCACGGCGATCGCCGTCGGTGACCGCCATGCCTGCGCCGTTCTGGGGGACGGCAGCCTCCGGTGCTGGGGTCTGAACGACCGGGGTCAGCTCGGGAACGGGACGAAGGTCGACAGCTCGGTCCCCGTCGAGGTCGCGGGGTGGTAGGCGCATACGACGCGACGACTCACGCTGACAACACGACCCATCGCGAGGCCGCAGCTGGTCCTGTCCCTGGAGCCTGCTCCAAGGCTGCGGGCCCGACTGGACGACGTCCGGGCGGGCGGGTCCACGCGAGAGCGAGGCACGGCGACAGGCTCCGGCAGACACGCCGGGCGGACGCCGACCCCGAAGCGTCCGCTGTAAGGATCACCTTTCCAGTGCGTCAACCCTACGAGCGGGGCCGCACCGGACCTTGGATGGCACCGCGAGACACGACCCAAGCGGCAGGAACGAGGAGGTTGGACATGAACAGAATGGCGAGCAGGGCCGCGACGGCTCTCACGGCAGTGGCATTGGCCGTGGTGGCCTCGATCGCCCCGCAGGCGACCGTCAGCGCCGCCTTCACGGGTTGGCATGGGACGACCGACGGCGCCCCGGTGACGGTCACCCTGGGAGGCAATGGCTTCCCTGGCATCGTCGGCTTCGAGTGCCAGCAAGAGATCCGGTACGGCGTCGAGGTGACGACACAGGTGCGGGCCACCGTGACCATCGAGAACGCGAACAACGTGAAACGAGCGTTCCATGATGTCAGCCGCGACCCCTTCGTCGGCGACTGGCTCGCGGACGGATCCGGGACGTGCAAGGTCATTGTCCAGCAGGCCAGGGGCCAGACGGGCACCGCATCGGTCCGGATCTGGGCATCGCCCAACGATCCGGTGGTCATGGCCGCCGACGGGACGCCGATCGCCCTCGTCGTGTCGATCCCCACGCAGTTCTCGCGGGCCACGTTCCCGTGCACGAAGGGCGTCCAGTACCCGATCAGCCTCGCCTCGTCCCTCCCAACGAGCGCGTACACCGCCCGCGTCTTCGTGCCCGCCACCGCGACCTCGTGGACGAACCGGACCTTCCAGACGAGCGTCAAGGTGACGCCGAAAGCGACCGGCACGTGCTCCGTCAACTTCGATCCGACGGGCACGACGCTCGGCAGCGCGATGGTCACCGTGCAGGGCCCGTCCACCCCC
>JBAWVU010000398.1:0-2693 GCA_037147135.1 Chloroflexota bacterium | reverse complement strand
GCCCTGGATCATGAGCGCGATCTCCTGCATCTCGTCCATGCGGGTGCGATCACGCGCGTCGACCGCGCGCCTGTTGATCACGGCCACGACGCCGAGGGCGACGGTGAGGCCGATCGCCAGTGGGTCGAGCGGCGACGCCTCGCCGGTCGCGAACTCGGACACCGCGAGGAACGCGAACGCGACGAAGATCACGCCGAACGCGACGGAGGTTCGCCGGACGAGCAGGTCGCGACGGTCAGCGATAGGAGCGCCGATCGCGCCGCCGCCGGTCGCTTCGCCGCCGATCGCGCCGCCGCGGGTCGCGTCCGCCATCTCCGCGCTGCGGGCCGGCCCGTGGTCGCCGCCGGCCGGCGGGAGCACGCTCGCGAGCGGCGCGGGCGCGCCCCCGAGGGGTCGCGGCTCCATCACGCTGCCGAGCACGTCAGCGGAGCTCCACGAGGCCCGGGAGCCCCTCGGTCCGGGCACGCTTGACGGACAGCAGCCGCATGTCGGCGGACTGCAGGACGCCGGTCGCGGTGATGCCGTCGTCGGGGAACGCCGCCACGCCGATCGACACGCCGATCGGGATGTCACGCCCGCCGGGGCGCTGGAAGGTTCGCTCCCGGAACGCCGCGGCCATCCGTTCCGCCGCATGGCGGGCAGCGGCCGCGTCGGTCCCGGGCAGGAGGACGGCAAACTCGTCGCCCCCGTAGCGCGCCGGGAGGTCGGAGCCGCGAAGGGTCGAGCGCATGACGTCGGCGGTCCAGCGGAGGACCTCATCGCCGAGGAGGTGCCCGAACGTGTCGTTCACGAGCTTGAAGTCGTCGAGGTCGGCCATGAGCACGGCGAGAGGTGTGCCGAGCCGATGCGCCCGGACGATCTCCTCGCGGAGTCGCTCGTGGAACACGCGGTGGTTGTAGAAGCCCGTGAGCGGGTCCCGGTCGGCAAGCTCACGCGCCGCCTCGTAGAGCCGGGCGTTCTCCCACCCGACGGCGCCCGCGTTCGCCATCGTCTGGGCGAACTCGAGGCTCGCGTCCCCGAAGTCGACCCGTCCCTTCGTGAAGAGCTCCGCGAGCCCGACCGAGACACCGTTCGCGACGAGCGGGAACATGACCTCCTGCGCGTACCCCTCCCCGTGCAGGTACTCGATCTCGGCCGGATCGGCGCCCGGATCGTCGACGCCGACGATCGCGATGACCTGCCGGTCGAGGACCCGCGACGTCTCCGGGTAGCGCGCGAGCGGAATCGCATCGCCGTACTGGTCGAGCGGCCGCGGGGGGTGGTTCCCCCAGAAGACGAGGGCGCCGGTCGCCCGGTCGTAATCGCTCACCGCGCACTCGTCGGCGCCGAGCGCGAGGCAGAGGTGGCGCGCGATCGTGTCCGCCGTCTGGCGTCGGTCGATGCTCGCGACGAGGTCGGACGAGAGGACGAGCAGCCTGCTCAGCTCGTCGGTCAGCTGCGTCCGGGCGGCGGTGAGCCTGGCGTTCTCGATGGCGATCGCGGCCTGGTCGGAGAGGATGGACACGAGCCGGAGGTCGCGGTCCGCGAACAGCCCGACCCCGAGCATCGAGAGCGCGATGACGCCGATGACGCGCTCGTCGTAGCGGATCGGGACGATGAGCGCCGATTCATCGACCGGCTCCGTGCCCTCGATGAGGACCGCGCGCGGATCCTCCCTGGCGTTCGCGACGAGCACCGCGCGCCCATGTTCCGCCACCCATCCCGTGAGACCCTGCCCGACCCGGGTGCGGAGCGTCGCGAAGTCGACCTTCGCGTACGGCCCGATGCTCCCCTCGAAGGCGATGGGCACGAGCGCGTCGTCGGCCTCGCGGAGGTGGACGCGGCAGTTGTGGTAGTCGACGACTCGTCGGAGCTCCTCCACGATGACGCGGCCGATGTCCTCGACCGTGCTCTGGCGGCTCATCCGGCCGGAGGCGTTGCGGATGACATCGAGGTCACTCGCCCACGAGCGCGCCTCCGCGAGCGCCTCGATGTCGAGGATCGTCGTGGCGGCATGCGTGCTCACCGCCTCCGCGAACGCGACCGCGCGCTTCGGGAAGCGGCGGTGCTCGGGGCGGCCGACCTCGACCGCGCCGACACTCGTCCCCCCGGCGACGAGCGGGATGACGAGGATCGACGCGGGATCCGGCGGCCCGGCGGGCGGCCCCGCGACCGCGACGAGCTCGAGGGCGTCTCGGACCCAGAGCCGCACGACGCAGGTCCGGGCAGGCATCCCTGCGACGAGGGCCTCGGCGAGGATCCGGCAGACGTCCCCCCGATCCCGGGCGTCGTGGATCCGGTTGGCCACGGACAGCATCTCGCGGACCTGTTCGTGCGTGAACGATCGCATCCCGCGACGATGTCCGTCGGAGGCGGACGCGGCGGCCGGCACCGGGGTCGCATCGCCGGATGCCGCCCCCGGGGCCGTTGGCCGATCGTTCTTGCGCATCGCTCACGCGTCCGCCGGGACGCGCCTCCCCCTGCCGCCGCCACCACCGGGACGGCTCGCACCAAGCGTACCCGATGCCCTCGCAGCCGGCCCGCGGCCGCGTCACCGAGCCTCACGGCCAGCCCACGGGTGCGCCACGTCGCGAGGGCGGTGCGCCCACGCACCGCCCTCGCGTTGACCGGTCTGTCGACGCCGAGTGACTCTGTCAGGTCAACTGCCGAGTGATTCTGTCAGTCGCTGCTTGTAGAGCTTGCTGTCGGATCGG
>JBAWVU010000397.1:0-2694 GCA_037147135.1 Chloroflexota bacterium | reverse complement strand
CTCGGCGGCCGCGACGGCAGCCCCGCCGGCCTCGGCCTCGTAGTCGCGCTTCCGCTTGCCAGACAGCATCTCGACGTTGGCCGCCACGACCTCTGTCTTCCAGTGTCGCGCCCCGTGGTCGTCCTCCCACTGCCGGGTCTGGATCCGACCGTCGATCGCGACCTGCGATCCCTTCGCGAGATACTGGCCGCAGACCTCCGCGAGGCGGTCCCACGTGACGACGTTGTGGTACTCCGCCCGCTCCTCGCCCTGCCCGCGGTACTCGTTCGTCGCGACGGCGAAGGTCGTGACGGACTTTCCGCTCGCGAGCTGGCGGGTCTCCGGGTCGCGCGTGAGGCGCCCCGTCAGGAGGACCTTGTTCACGAGTCTGCTCCTCTCGTCGGTGAGCGCTGCGCGCTCGCCAGGCCTGCGGCGGGCCCATCACGTCGACCGGCCGGCGGTCGCCGATGACGGATGCACGCAGGCTAGGGGAGGCCGCTCGCCCAGCGTTCGACCGGCGATCTCCCACCGCTCGACCGGTGCCCCGGGAGCGCCGTCGTCGCCCGGATCGACGACGCGCAGCTAGCATTCCTCATGGCGCTGCGGCCCGGCCAGGTCGCGGGAACGGAAGGGGACGCTGCATGACGATGTCGCACCTGGAAGCGATGTTCGAGCACCACCTGTGGGCAAATCTGCGGCTGCTCGCGTTCTGCGCGCAGCAGAGCGACGCGGTGCTCGACGCGCCGGCGGCCGTCGGAACCTTCGGGTCGGTCCGCGAAACGTGGGTGCACCTGCTGGCGAACGAGCAGGACTACCTCGACGGCGAGGTCTGGCAGGTGCTCGCCCCGTGGATCACGGTCAAGGCGACGATCTTCGCCGACCGCACCTGGAAGGGCTTCGATCACCTCGAAGGCGTCGCCCGGGAGACCGGCCGGACGTGGCTGCGGTTGGCGCGGGATCTGCCCGACGGCACCGTCCTCGAAGGGGAGGTCGACGGCGAGCCGGTCCGGACGCTGGCGGCGGTCGTCCTCGTCCAGGCCATCGATCACGGCACGGAGCACCGCACCCACATCAAGACCTGTCTCACCCAGCAGGGCATCGAGCCACCGAGCATCGACGGCTGGCGATGGGACGAAGGAACGGAGCCGGGTCGCTGATCGGGGCACGGCAGCCGGCAGCGCTCATCCGCGGTGTGGACATGTGTTCGACGCGGATGTGACCTTGCTATACTCGCGACCTTCCGGACCACGGTCCGTGCCGCCAGGAAGGAGTCGCGCCGTTGCTCCAGGCTGGCGGCTCTCCGCTCGGATGACCGGCTTCGGCCAGGATCGCCGGCCGGGCCGCTCCAGCGTCGGCGCCCGATGATCCGGCGCTACACGCTCCCGGAGATGGGCGCGATCTGGACGGAGCAGGCGCGGTTCGAGCAGATGCTCCGCGTGGAGATCGCGGTGGCGCGCGCGCAGGCAGCGCGGGGGCTCGTCCCGCCCGAGGCCCTCGCGGCCATCGAGACGCGGGCCCGGGTCGACGTCGACCGGATCGCGGAGATCGAGCAGGCGACCGACCACGACGTCATCGCGTTCGTGAGCCAGCTCGCCGAGACTGTCGGCCCGGATGGCCGCTTCCTCCACCTGGGCCTCACGAGCAGCGACGTCCTCGACACCGCGCTCGCCCTCCAGCTCGAGGCGGCGGGCCGTCGACTCCTCGACGACTGCTCCGCGCTCGTCGGCGTCCTCGTTCGCCGGGCGCGCGAGGAGGCCGGGACCATCATGATGGGGCGCACCCATTCGGTCCACGCGGAGCCCACGACATTCGGGCTCAAGCTCGCCGGGTGGGCGTTCGAGGTCGACCGAGGGCGCCGCCGGCTCGCCGTCGCGACCGACGAGATCGCCACCGGCAAGATCTCCGGGCCTGTCGGGACGTACAGCCACGTGCCGCCGGACCTCGAAGCGGACGTGCTCGGCGGCCTCGGGCTCCGCGTCGACCCCGTCTCCACGCAGATCGTCCAGCGCGACCGACACGCGGCGTTCCTCGCGTCGATCGCGATCCTTGGCGGGACGCTCGAGCGGATCGCGACCGAGATCCGCAACCTCCAGCACACCGAGATCGGCGAGGTGATGGAGCCGTTCCGCACGGGCCAGAAGGGCTCGTCTGCGATTCCGCACAAGCGGAACCCGATCGTGAGCGAGCGGATCGCCGGCCTCGCACGGCTCCTGCGTGGCTATGCGGCCGTCGGCTTCGAGGACCAGCCGCTCTGGCACGAGCGCGACATGAGCCACTCGAGCGCGGAGCGGGTCATCCTGCCCGATGCGACGATCATCCTCGACTACGCCCTCGTGAAGACGGCCGCGCTCATCGACGGGCTCGTCGTCCGCCGGGAACGGATGCTGGAGAACATCGACGACGGCCTGGGGCTCCACGCGAGCAGCCGCATCCTCGTGACGCTCGCGGAGCGGGGCCTCTCCCGCGAGGAGGCGTACGCGATCATCCAGCGCTGCGCGGTGCGGGCAGCCGACGAGGACCAGCCGCTTCGTGACCTCCTCGCGGTCGACTCGCAGGTCGCCGCCAGGCTCTCGCTCGAGGAGCTCGACGCCCTGTTCGACGACGCGCGGCACCTCGCCCACGTGCCGACGATCATCGCGAGGCTCGACGCGCTCGTCCCGCCGGACCCCGGCCGAGACATGCCCGGCGCCGCCGGAGGATCGCGCGCCGCCGGAG
>JBAWVU010000396.1:0-2696 GCA_037147135.1 Chloroflexota bacterium | reverse complement strand
CTCGGGCCGGACCCGGATCGTCGTCCACGTACGCGCCTGCGGCGAGCGCCTCCCACGCTGCGGCCGTCGCCGCGAAGCGGTCGCTGCCCGTCGGCTCGAACGCCCACGCCTCGCCGATCGCCACGAAGGCGAGCCGGGCAAAGCCCTGGATCCAGCACCGCGCCGGCAGGCCGAGCGCCCGTGCCGCCTCGAACAGCGCGATCGGGTCGACGGACGGGGCCGCCACGGTCGCCGAGGCGAGCATCGGCCGTTCGGTCGCGCCGTGGGAGGCGGCGAGAGCGATGAGCACGGCGAGGCGCGCCTCGAGCTCCGCGCCCGGGTCGACGAGCGGCCCGGACCGGGCGACCGGTCGGGAGCCGCCCCTGCGTGCGGGCGGCGCGCCGGGCGCCTCGCGGTCGGCGACGGTCATCGAATCGCCTCGGGAGCAGCACGCCGGATGTCCGCGATCCGCGGCTCCGGGACGCCGACGCTGCGGAGGAGCAGGAGCCGGAGCGTCGGGTACGCGTCGAGGAGTGGCGTCGGCTCGGGGTCGAGCAGCCACCGCGCGACGATCTCGTTGAGGGCGCCGAACCACGCCTCCCCGGCGATGCGCGTGTCGAGCGACGGGATCGTGCCGGCGTCGACCGCCGCGCCGAGATACCCGGCGATGAGCCGCGAGAAGCGTCGGTGGAGGACGTCGATCTCCGCGTGGAAGACCCGGCCCGCCCCAAAGGCATCGACGAAGAGGAGACGCGCCATCCTGCGGTGACCGGCGAACGTCTCGAGCACGGTCCGGATCGCGACGTCGGCCCGGGCGATCGCGTCCGTCTCGCCGGCGACCGCGCGTTCGACCCGGTCGACGAGCTTGTCGGCGGTCGTCTCCATGAGCTCGCGGAAGATCGCGTCCTTCGTCGGGAAGTGGAAGTAGACGCCGCCCTTGGAAGTCGACGACTGCCGCGCGATGTCGTCGATGGCGGTGTCGCGGTAGCCGCGCTCGGCGAACGTCGTGAACGCGGCGTCGAGGATGCGCTCACGGCGCTCCCTGCCGCGCTCCTGCGGCTCGCGCGTCCGCTCCACGTCCATCCGCTGGGGACCTCCCGCGCTCGCGGCCGGCACTGGTCGCCGACGCTCGTGGTCGGCAGCCGCGGCCGGCACTGGTCGCCGACGCGACGACGGAACCGACCGGTGGGTCGGTTTGACAATCGTACCAGCGGGGGATCCGGAGGGCCCGCCCGCGCACCTCCGACGCGCCGTACCATCGGCCCCATCGTCCAGTCGACCTATCGCACGCGGGGATCCCGATCCATGCGACTCTCCGGCAAGGTCATCATCGTCACCGGCGGCGGCAGCGGCATGGGTCGCATCGCGTCGACCATGTTCGCCGCCGAGGGCGCGAAGGTCGTCGTGGCGGACTCCGTCGAAGCCGGCGGGTTGGAGACCGAGCGGCTCGTTCGTGCGTCCGGTGGCGAGGCGACGTTCGTGAGGGCAGACATCTCCTCCGAGCCCGACGCGAAGGCGATGGTCGACTGCGCCATCGAAGGCTACGGCCGCGTGGACGTCCTCTACAACAACGCCGGGATCATGCCGGAGGAGGACCACTCGGTCCTCGACACGCCGGTCGAGGCATGGGACCGCGTCATGGCGGTGAACGTCCGCGGCGTCTTCCTGGGCTGCAAGCACGCGATCCCGCGGATGCTCGAGCAGGGCTCCGGATCGGTCATCAACATCGCGAGCTTCGTCGCCCTCGTCGGCTGCTCCGTGCCGCAGGACGCCTACACTGCGAGCAAGGGCGCGGTGCTCGCGCTCACCCGGTCGCTCGCCGTCCAGTTCGCGGGGCGCGGCGTCCGGACCAACGCGATCAGCCCCGGCCCCGTCGAGACGCCGCTCCTCGTGGACTGGCTCCTCGCGGATGAGGCAGCGAAGCAGCTCCGGCTCGCCCGGAACCCGTCCGGTCGGTTCGGAAAGCCGGAGGAGATCGTCAACGTCGCGATCTACCTCGCGTCCGACGAATCGCGCTGGACGAACGGCGCGAACTTCGTCATCGACGGAGGCATCACCGTCAACTACTTCTGACCGACCGACGAGCGGGCACCCGAGGAGCGATCGATGGCGGCCACCTACACCGACGAAGTGACGATCCACGCGACCCAGGCCCAGGTCTGGGCGTTCCTCGACGATCCGGACGCGCTCGGCCGCGTGCTCCCGGGCTGCGAGCGGATCGAGCGCAGCCGTCCCGGGGCCTTCGCGCTCGTGCTCATCATGCAGCTCGCTTTCCTCTCGGTGCGCGCGGACGCGACCGCGACGCTCGAGGACGCCGAGCCCCCGAGGCGGGTCCGCCTGACGATCGACGGGTCTCCGCGCGACATCGGCGGGTCGTTCCGTGTCTCCGTCCCGTTCGAGCTCGAGGGGACCGAATCGCGGAAGGGCAGCCCCCTCACCCGGGTCCGGTACGGCGTGGAGGTGGAGCTCACGGGGAGCGTCGCGATGTTCGGGACCGGGTCGGTCCACGACGCCATGCGCCGCAAGGTCGTCGAGCTCGCCGCCAACGTGGACCGCGAGGTCGCGGCGGGCCGCGCGCCGGGCGGCAGCCCCACCTGACGCCGGCGCGCCGGGAGGCAGCCCCACCAGACGCCGCGTTCGTGGCCCGGAGCCGAGGGCCCGGCACGAAGCCGGCCGCGCGTATCATCCGGACACGCTGTGAGATGGAGGACCCGAGG
>JBAWVU010000395.1:0-2730 GCA_037147135.1 Chloroflexota bacterium | reverse complement strand
CACCGTCCCCGGCCCCACTGTGGTGAACCCGCGGGACATCACCGTCGCGACGACAGCCGACAGCACGCCGGTGTCGTTGGATGTGACGGTTCGCACGCAGCTCGCACGTGTCTACTTCCCCTGCACGATGGGCACTCACTACGTCGTCGGGCTGGTGACGGACCTCTCCCAGAAGTCGTACGTGGCAGGGCTCTACGTCCCCAATGGCAGCGGCAAGTGGACGAAGCAGGTCATTTCCACACTCGGCGATTCGACGCCGAAGGGTGACGGCAACTGCTGGGTCTACTTCGATCCGAAGGGGACGACGCTCGGAAAGGCGACGATCACGATCCAGACTGCCCCGCTGCTGACGACCCCCGCGCCGACCGACGGGACCCCGGTCACGGTGACTACGACGATCCCGACCCAGAATGCGAGGGCCACCTTCGCGTGCACGAAGAGCGCCCGCTACGGAGTCGAGCTCGCGACCTCGCTGCCGAAGAGCCAGTACGTCGCGCGAGCCTACCTCCCGACCGGTCCCGACAAGTGGGAGAACAAGACCTTCTCCACGACGATCGAAGTCGTCCCCAAGGCTGACGGGACGTGCTACGTCTACTTCGATCCGAAGGGTGCGACGCTCGCGACGGCGACGATCATGGTCTGGGGAAGCACAGCTGTCACCGCGGACGCGGTGACCGACGGGACCCCGGTGACGGTCACCACCTTGGTGCCGACCCAGAACGCCGCTGTCACCTTCCCGTGCACGAACAAGGTTCGCTATGGCATCGAGCTCACGTCGACCCTTCCGAAGAACGGGTACACCGTCTATGTCCTCAACGCCACCTCCGCCCAGCAGAAGATCACGCCTGAGACGCAGTCGACGCCGGGGTTCGTCGGTCACTGGGTGTCGGACTCGGACGGCTCGTGCAGGATCGTGTTCAACCCGAACGGGACCGCCGTGGGTAGCGCGACGATCAGGATCTGGGGCGTGGCGCCGTAGCGCGCCGGCTTCGTTGAGCAGTCAGTCCACCCGTCCTGCCCGGCGCGCGATCGCCGGGCAGGACGGGTGGCAGAGAGGGGCGTCCGATGTCCGACATTCGTTCTGCCCCCACCCGGGTGGTCGTCCGCCTGACCGTAGGTGCGGCGGTGGTGCTCCTGCTCGGCGCGCTCGCACCGACCGTCGCCGCCGTGGGCCTGTCCCCCGCACCCTCAGCCTCTCCGTCCCCGCAGCCGGCGCAGGTCGAGACGAAGACGTACCCGTGCGCGGGCTACCTGCTCACGATCCTCAACCGGCCCGACGCATGGAACGAGGATCCGCCCAAGGACCCGCTGCCGGGCATCGCCGTGACCGCGCCCGACGGCGCGGTGGTCGCCAAGTGGCAGGCTGCGAGCATCCTGGAGGCAGGCCGGTTCGGGTGGTGCCGCGACCTGATCGGCGACGGCTCGCTGGTCCTCGCGTACGCGGAGAACAGCGGGGGGGCGCATTGCTGCGACACGTGGGTGCTCGTGCGACTCAAAGCCCCGGAGACCACGCTCCTCGACGCGAACCTGCGCGAGTCGGGGCTCACGCCGCGGCAGCTCGACAAGTCCGCAGCACTCGAGCTTGTCGCGTCCGACTATCGCCTTGCGTACATGGGGGATCTCCCGTTCGTCGTCACCTCGCCGTTCCCCAGGTTGTTCGCGTACCGCGGCGGCAGGTATGTCGATGCGACTCGCTCGTACCCGGCGCTCCTGCGAACCGATCGGAAGAAGGCGCTGAAGGACCTGGCGGAATGTGCGGTCGGCTCGCCCGACGGCGACACCGGCGACTGCCAGAAGGCGGTCGGCCTGCGGATCGTCGCGCTTGACCTGCTCCTCAAGGCCCCCACCTCGGGAATCTCGCGCCTGCCGCTCGATCTCACGACCCGGCGCTGGCTCCTCTCGATGCGGGCCGAGGTCCGACGCGCGCTCGCGACACCGTAGGAGGGTCGCTCCGCGCCCTCGGCAAGCTGCTCCGCCGCCACTGAACCGGGAGTCCCGCACATGGGTCACCAGCCGCTTCGTATCCGCATCGCCGCGATCGCCGTGTCGGGTGCACTCCTCGGCCTGAGCCTCGGTATCGCTGCTGTGCCGCCGCCGGCCGCGGCGGCATCCGCCTCGATCAAGCTCGGCGTCCTCATTGTCCAGATGGGGGCGAAGGCGGATCCCGGCCTCAAGAGCCAGTTGACGGCCGATCTCTTCGGCGTGACGGGATCCGTCAAGGCGGAGCTGGCGGCCGAGGGCGTGACGCTCACCGGAGCCGTCCTCGGTCCGGTCTCGATCAGCGCCCCCTGCGACTTCGACAGCATCGCCGGCGCCGCCTACGCGAAAGCCGAGCGCCAGAAGATCCCCGTCGCGAAGTACCCGTACACCACCTTCGTCGTGGTGGCGCCCGAGAACGGCTGTCAGGCCGACACGCTCGGCGAACTCGGTGGGCGATGGAACGTGGTCGCGGGTTCGTCCCCGAGCGTCATCCTCCACGAGTTCGGTCACAACCTCGGGTTCATGCATGCCAACCGGCTCGACTGCACCGGGAAGCACGACTACCGCGCCATCCCGGGCTCGGAGTCCGGTTGCGTCTCGCAGGAGTACCACGACACGTACTCGATCATGGGCGCGATCGTGAACAGCGGGACCGGCGTGGGCCTCGATGCGTGGCGACTGTCGTCGCTCGGCAGCAAGGTCATCGGATCGCCCGCGCGCATCCCGGCCGCGAATCACACGATCCAGCTC
>JBAWVU010000394.1:0-2739 GCA_037147135.1 Chloroflexota bacterium | reverse complement strand
TCATGGGCTCACGCAGGTCGTCGTCGATGCCGATGCGGCGCCGGAGGCGCACGCGGCGGCGGCGCGGGTGCGCATCGAGTTCGTCCTCGAGGTCGTCGGCGAGGTCGCCCCGCGCCGCCCCGGCATGGAGAACCCGCGGCTCGCGACCGGCCAGGTGGAGCTCCGGGCGGCCTCGGTCACCGTCCTCTCCGAGGCGAAGACCCCGCCGTTCTACATCAACGAGCCCGACGCGCCGGTCGACGAGGCCCTCCGCCTCAAGTACCGGTACCTCGACCTCCGGCGCGAGCCGATGGCGCGGCGTCTCCTGCTGCGGTCCGATCTGGTGCGTGCGATCCGCGACGTCCACCATGCGAACGGGTTCGTCGAAGTGGAGACCCCGAACCTCATCAAGAGCACGCCGGAGGGAGCGCGCGACTTCATCGTCCCGAGCCGGCTCCAGCCCGGCACCGTCTACGCGCTCCCCCAGAGCCCGCAGCAGCTCAAGCAGCTCCTCATGGTCGCGGGCATGGACCGCTACTTCCAGATCGCCCGATGCTTCCGTGACGAGGACCTGCGCGGCGACCGCCAGCCCGAGTTCACGCAGCTCGACCTCGAGATGAGCTTCGTGCGCGAAGAGACGGTGATGGACTTCGTCGAGTCCATGGTCGTCGAGGTGAGCCGCCGGGTGACGCCGGACCGCCCCATCCAGCAGGTCCCGTTCCCGCGGTTCACGTTCGAGGAGGCGACCGAGCGCTTCGGGTCGGACAAGCCGGACCTGCGCTTCGGCCTCGAGCTCGTCGACCTCGCGCCCGCGCTCGGGGCCCCGGATCCGACGGGGTTCCGCGTCTTCGACGACGCGCTGGCCTCGGGTGGGCGCGTGAAGGCGGTGCGGGCCCCCGGGATGGGTGGTCTCTCGCGCCACCAGATGGACGAGCTCACCGAGATGGCGAAGCAGTTCGGGGCGAAGGGGCTCGCGCACGTGAGCGTCGGCGCGGACGGGACGGTCCACTCGCCGATCGGCAAGTTCCTGGGCGACGAGCGGACGCGAGCGGTCGCGGCAGCCGCCGCCGCGGAGCCGGGCGACCTCGTCCTCATCATCGCCGACACACACGACGTGACCGCCGACGTGCTCGGTCGCCTGCGCTCGGAGGTCGGCGCCCGTCTCGGGCTCGCCGATCCGGACGTGCTCGCGTACTGCTGGGTCCACCGCTTCCCGATGTACAAGTGGGACGCGGAGTACGGGCGCTGGGACGCGACACACAACCCGTTCAGCGCTCCCATCCCCGAGCACCTCGCCCTGCTCACCACGGCGTCCGGCGACCTGTCCGAGCGGAGCCCGGCCGATCCGGCGGGCACGGCGCTCGCGCAGCAGTACGACATCGCGCTCAACGGGTGGGAGCTCGGCGGCGGGTCGATCCGGATCCATCGCCGCGAAGAGCTCGAGCGCAGCTTTCTCCTCCAGGGCCACTCGCTCGAGGCGATGTACGAGAAGTTCGGCGGGATGCTCGAGGCGTTCGACTACGGGGCGCCGCCGCATGGCGGCATCGCACTCGGGATCGATCGCTGGGCGGCGCTGCTCGGGTACCAGACGAACATCCGCGAGGTCATGGCCTTCCCGAAGACGCAGTCGGGCAATGACCTCATGCTCGACGCGCCGTCGGCTCCCGGCCCTGAGCAGTGGGCCGATCTCGGCCTGCGGTTCGTCGGCGTTCCCAAGGCCTGATCGAGGCCGTGCCGGCCTCGGGGACCCCGGCGCGCCTGCCGGGGCCGTCGCCCGACGGCTCCGACCTCTACCCGGCGTTCGCGTCGCGGCCGCGGGCATCCGCGGTCATCGGGGCGGTCTTCATCGCCTTCTCCGGGATCTTCTTCCTGCTCTCCGGCGCGTCTCCGACCACCGCGACCGTCTTCCGCTGCGGCTTCGCGCTGCCCGTCCTGCTCGCGCTCACGTGGTACGAGGACCGGCGACTCGGCGGTCGCGACCGGCACTCACGGGCGCTCGCGCTCACCGCCGGCGTGTTCTTCGCCTTCGACCTCGTCCTCTGGATGAACGCCGTGGAGCAGGTCGGAGCAGGCCTCGCGACCGTCCTCGCGAACATGCAGGTGGTCGTCGTGGCCCTCGTGGGCTGGGCGCTCCTCGGGGAGCGACCCTCGAACCGGACGCTCGCGGCCATCCCGATCGTCGCGGCCGGCGCCGCGTGCATCTCCGGCGTCCTCGAGCGCGGCGCGTACGGCGCATCTCCGGCTCTCGGCGTCGTCTTCGGGCTCGGCGCGGCCGTCGCATACTCCGGCTACCTCCTCCTCATCCGGCGCGGCAATCGCGACGGGCGTGTCTTCGGCCCGCTCTTCGACTCGTCCGTCGCGACGACGGGGACCGCGATCGTGCTCGGCCTGGTGCTCGGCGACCTCGTGCTCGCACCCACGTGGCCCGCCGCTGGCTGGCTCCTCGCGGTGGCGCTCACCTCGCAGGTCGCCGGCTACGGCCTCATCAACGTCGCCTTGCCGCGGCTGCCCGCCGCGCTCACGTCGCTCCTCCTCCTCGTCCAGCCCATCGTCACCGTCCTCGCGGCCGCGGTCCTCCTCGGGGAAGCTCCGTCCACGCTCCAGCTCGCGGGGGTCGGGCTCATCCTCGGCGGCCTGCTCGTGGCCACCGCGCCGTTCGGGCGCATGCGGGGCGCGGTGGCAGCTCGCCGCCCCGGGTCCGTCCCCGAGCCGACGATCGGCGGCGAGTAGGCGCCTCCCGGACCAGGCCGTGACGCGGTG
>JBAWVU010000393.1:0-2746 GCA_037147135.1 Chloroflexota bacterium | reverse complement strand
CTACACGAACATCACCGGCCAATTCCTCTCGACGGCCGGGGTCGTCGTCGCGGACAAGTCCGCGGCGGCGGTCGTCGGCGGCGGCACGATCCCAAGCGGGGCGCAGGGCGTGTCCGTCGACGGGATGAAGAGGTTCGCCACGACCTTCGGGCGCGCGATCGGGTTCAACTCCTTCGATGCTGGCGCGACGGCGACCGCCGTGACGGGCAGGCTCGAAGGCGGTGCGTTCATCCCGGTCGTCTTCCCCATCAACATCGTCGACTGCGAGCAGAACGGTGACATCGGCGTTGGCGTCATGCCATGGGCGGTGAGTCAGCCACCCGCGTCCGCCGGGGGAACGCCGGTAGGGCAGGAGTACATCGTCCCGCTGTGCAGGAGCGGCCCCGGCAGCTTCATGATCTTGGATCTTGACCCAAACAAGACGTGCGCTGAGGAGATATCCGATCCGCCCCAGATTTCGTGGAATCTCCCGACGTGGGTCGCGACCGACAACGGGAACGACTGCGCGAAGAAGATGCTCGACGGCGTCAACGCGCTGCACGGGAAGATCGTCTTCATCCCGGTTTGCGACGTCGCCTGTGTCCGGGGGCAAGGCAGCAACCTCGAGTACCACATCGTGAAGGTCGCGGCGTTCTTCCTGGACCCGGTGGCGCCGATGTCCGACTCGAACAACCCGAACAACTCGATGTGCCAGGGGGGCGGGGGGCTCACGCCCATCCGCGGCAATGGCAGCAGCTCTTGTCTCAGAGGGTGGTTCATCAACTACATAACCACGGGACCCGTCGGTGCGGGGACGATTGACACCTGGGATTCGATCGGGGTCCAGCTCATCAAGTAGCCCTCTTGTCACATCTCCCACGCGACGACCCGGCACCGAGCCCCCACCCGGCGCCGGGTCGTTCGATTCCCGGAGCGTCAACTGCGGCGGCCTGTACGGACCTCAAGCGACGGTCGGCTCCGGCGTCGCCGTCGGTGCAGGGGGAACGGCCTTCGGTCGCTCCCGCCGTTGCGGCTCGGGGGTGAGCCCGAGCGAGTAGATCGCGAGGACGCGTGTCGGCTGCGCGTCTCGACCTGCGTCTCACCCGCGGACGACGATCCTGTCCCGGGTCCGCTCCAGGCCGTGGGCGAGGGTCGTCTGGGGGGACCAGCGGAGCATCCGGCGGGCCTTCTCGATGTTCACGACGCGGCGGCGGATGTTGTCGATGTCGCGCCGGTCGATCGACTCCGTCTCGATCTCCCTGCCGAGGGCGACGCCGATGGCGGCGGCGAGGTCGTTGATCGAGGTCTCGATGCCGGAGCCGACGTTGAAGACCTCGCCCTCCGCCCGGGGGGTGATCGCCGCAAGGAGCGTCGCGTCCACCGCGTCGTCGACGTACGTGAAGTCGCGGGTCTGGCCGCCGTCGCCGTGGATCCGGAGGGGCTCGCCTGCCATGGCGCTCGCGAAGAACTTGGCGATGACGCCGCAGTACGGGTTGTCCGCCCGCTGGCCCGGGCCGTAGACGTTCGAGTAGCGGACCGCGGCGACGGGGGTCCCGTAGCTCTCGTAGAACGCGATGCAGTAGTTCTCGCCGGCCAGCTTGCTCACCGCGTACGGCGTGAGGAGGTCGAGTCGGTCGTCCTCGTTGATCGGGATCGACCGCGGGTTGCCGTAGACCGAGGTGGACGACGTGTACACGACGCGCTCGACGCGCGCCTCGCGGGCGGCGAGGAGGACGTTGAGCGTGCCGCCGATGTTGGTCGCGAAGTCGTCGCGCGGGTTCGCGGTCGAGGCGATGATGTTCCGGGCGGCCATGTGGAAGACGAGCGTCGACGCGGAGACCAGCTTTCGGACGAGGTCGTCATCGGTCACCGATCCCACGACGAGATCCACGCTGGCGGGCAGCGCGTCGGCCTGGCCGGTGAACAGGTCGTCGAGCACCGTGACGCGTGCCCCGGCCTCGGCGAGTCGGGCAACGACGTTGCTGCCGACGAAGCCGGCGCCGCCGGTCACGAGGATCCGCCGGCCGCCGAACGACCGGTCATGGGCCATCGTCATCGCTTGACTCCGAAACGAAGGAGGAACGCGGGACGGAAGAGGCGCCACCAGTCGCGGATGCCGCGCATCTTCGTGTATCCCTCGCTCGCATGGTAGCGGACGGTGACCGGGTACTCGACCACGCGGTACCCGCGGCGGATCGCCTTGTAGAGGAGATAGGGCTCCAGCTCGTAGCTGTCGAGCCACTCCTGGGAGATGTCGATCTCCGGGTCGGCGAGGATCGATGATCGGAAGACGCGGAACCCGTTGGTGGCGTCGGTCACGCGGTGGAAGACGAGGACGCTGAAAACGGCCGAATAGATGCGGGTCCCGGTCACGCGCGAGCCGCCCGGCCCGACGACGCGGCCGCCCCTGCGCCAGCGGCTCCCCTGCACGTAGTCCGCCTTGCGCGCGAGCGCCCTGTCGAGCGCACCCGCGAGCTCCTCGGGCTCGTGCTGGTCGTCCCCCGACACGAGAGCGAGCCACGGCCGCCCGCGGTCCACCCCTGCCTGGAACCCGTCGCGGATCGAGGCGCCAACCCCCATCCGGTGCTCGTGGCGCACGACGAGGTCGGCGCCGTGCGCGCGGGCCTCGTCGCCGGTCCCGTCGGTGGAGCCATCGTCGACGACGATCGCCTCGAACCGCCCGTCGCGGGGGATCCTGTCCAGCACGCGGCCGATCTTCCCGGCCTCGTTGAGCGCCGGGATGATGACGGCGACCAGGGGCGCGGTC
>JBAWVU010000392.1:0-2802 GCA_037147135.1 Chloroflexota bacterium | reverse complement strand
CAGCAAGCCGCCGTCCGATGATTCCGGCCATCCCGCCACGCCACAGGCCATCGGCGGAGCCTTGCTACACTCGGGCCGCCCATGACGATCCCCCAGGAGCGACTCCGCAACTTCTCGATCATCGCGCATATCGATCATGGGAAGTCGACGCTCGCCGACCGGATCCTCGAGGTCACCCACACGATCGACCCTCGCCAGATGACGAGCCAGGTCCTCGACTCGATGGACCTCGAGCGTGAGAAGGGGATCACCATCAAGGCGCGGGCCGTCCGCCTCGAGTACATCGCGGCCGACGGCCTCGCCTATGGGCTGAACCTCATCGACACCCCCGGCCACGTCGACTTCACGTACGAGGTGAGCCGCTCGCTCCAGGCGTGCGAGGGCGCGGTCCTCGTCGTCGACGCCGCGCAGGGGATCGAGGCCCAGACGCTCGCCAACGTCCATCTCGCGATGCGCCAGAACCTCACGATCATCCCGGTCGTCAACAAGATCGATCTTCCGTCCGCCCAGCCCGACGTGGTCATCGAGGAGCTCGAGAACGTCCTCGCGATCCCGCGCGAGGAGGTCATCCTTGCGTCGGCGAAGGAGGGGATCGGGATCGTCGAGGTCCTCGAGGCGATCGTCGCCCGCGTCCCGGCACCCCGCGGGGACCCGAAGGCGCCGCTCCGCGCGCTCGTCTTCGACAGCCACTACGACGCGTACAAGGGCGTGGTGGTCTACGTGCGCCTCGAGGAGGGGAGGCTCAGGACCCACGACGCGCTGCGGTTCATGGCGTCCGGTGCGGATGCGCTCCCGCTCGAGATCGGCGTCTTCCGCCCGCAGCTCGTCCCGATGACCGAGCTCGTCGCGGGCGAGGTCGGCTACATCGCGACCGGCCTGAAGAGCGTCCGGGACGCCCAGGTGGGCGACACGGTCACGACCGCCGCGCGTCCCGCGACGGCGCCGCTCCCCGGCTACCAGATGGCCAAGAGCCTCGTGTTCGCGGGCATCTACCCGATCAGCGGCCCGGACTACCCGCTCCTGCGCGACGCCCTGGAGAAGCTCCACCTCAACGACGCGAGCTTCACGTTCGAGCCGGAGAGCTCGATCGCGCTCGGCTTCGGGTTCCGGTGCGGCTTCCTCGGCCTGCTCCACATGGAGATCGTCCAGGAGCGCCTCGAGCGCGAGTTCGGGCTCGACCTCATCGCGTCGGCGCCCTCGGTGGAGTACCGAGTCGCGCTCATCCAGGGCAAGGGGACGCTCACGGTGGACAACCCCGCGCTCCTGCCGGGTGCCGGCGACATCGAGGAGATCGCGGAGCCCTGGGTGACGCTCTCCGTCATCACCCCGTCGACGTACATCGGCCAGGTCATGGAGCTCACGCGGAACCGCAGGGGCGACTTCCGCGACATGGAGTACCTCGATCCCACCCGGGTCCTCATGAAGTTCGAGATCCCGCTCGCCGAGCTCATCGTGGACTACTTCGACCAGCTCAAGAGCCGGACGCAGGGATATGCGTCGATGGACTACGAGGAGGCCGGCTACCGGGTCGCGCGCCTCGTGAAGCTCGACGTCCTCGTGAACGGCGAGCCGGTCGACGCCCTCAGCCTCATCGTCCACCGCGACGAGGCGCCATCGATCGGGCGTCGCCTCACCGCGAAGCTCAAGGAGCTCATCCCGCGCCAGATGTTCGAGGTCCCGATCCAGGCGTCGATCGGGGGCCAGGTCGTCGCGCGCGAGACCGTGCGTGCCATGCGCAAGAACGTCCTCGCGAAATGCTACGGCGGCGACATCACCCGCAAGCGGAAGCTCCTCGAGAAGCAGAAGGAAGGGAAGCAACGGATGAAGCGGGTCGGCTCCGTGGAGATCCCGCAGGAAGCTTTCCTCGCGGTCCTCCGGATGGGCGAGGAGTAGCCGCCCCACGCCGTCGCGGGGTTCCTCTGGCCGTGGGGACGGGGGCCCGGCACGCCGCCCTGCCGCGTGCCCGGAGGTCGTCCCGTCCGCCCCGCCGCGTGCTAGCGTGCGCGCATGGAGGAGACGATCCGCGTCCTCGTCGTGCTCGGCCTCACGCTGCTCCTCGTCCTCCTGCGGCTCGACGCCGACCGGTTCGGGGCGGCGGAGTACGACGAGCTCGACGACTTCGGCGATACGCCGCCGATCCTCCGCCGCGTCGCGTGGTACGTCACGGGCATCGCGCTCGTCGTCGGCGTCTACCTCGTCTTCCCCGATCCGACCGGAGTGCTCCGGCTCACGGTCGGGGACCGGACCGCCGCGCTCCTCGGCGGCCTCGGGTTCGCTGCTGTAGGGGTCGCGCAGGCGGTCGTCGTCGCGTTCCTGCGGCGCCGCCGGCTCCGGCTCCCCCCGGCCCGCGCGTATCCCGGCGCGATCCTCGACGCGGTCGGGACCGCCGTCATCGACGAGGCGGCGTTCCGGGGGATCGTCCTGGGCCTCCTCACGGCGATCGGCATCCCCCCGCTCGTGGCCATCGCCATCCAGGCCATCGCGTACACCCTCGCGACGCGCGTCGGGCGGGCGGGCGGCGATCCGTACCTCGTCCTGCTCACGCTCGGGATCGGGCTGGTCGCCGGCTGGCTCACGATCGCCACCGGCGGGATCGCGGCTGCCGTCATCGGTCATGCCGCGACGCGGCTCGCGACGTTCGTCGCGACCGGATACCCCGGCTGGGAGGAGCTGCCCGAGGACGACCGGCTCAGCGATGGGACCGGCCTGGCGTCCGAGTGGGTCCCCTTGTCGGAGCAGGGCGGCGACGACGGCGCGGGTGACGACGCCTTCGTGCCGCCCGACGGCGAGGACGGCGGCATC
>JBAWVU010000391.1:0-2806 GCA_037147135.1 Chloroflexota bacterium | reverse complement strand
GAGCCAGACCGTCACGTTGATGATCCGGTTCTGCCGCCCGCCGACGACCGTGTCCCCGGCGAAGATGACGACCGGCTTCATCTTCGTCGCCGCCTCGATGGCTGGGACCGTCCCGCCGCCCTGCTCCCGGAGCTCGAGGTCGCCCGCCCGACCCGCGGCCGTCGCCGTCTCGTACGCCGGCTCCCGGTCGACACCCCACGCGAGCGCACTGATGACCAGCCCATCGCGTGACATCGTCACGAGCGGCTTCACCGTTCCCAGAGCTTCCCTGACCTGTTCCCGTACCCGTGTCTCGTCCGTCATCCGATCACCTCAAGACGAACGGTAGGCGGGCGTCGTGCCAGCTCTGGTGGCACTGCGTCAGCGGCTGCCCGGCCCTCGACCTCGTCTTCGCTCGCGGCCGGCAGATCCATGTTCACGAGGACCGGGGCGTGGTCGGACAGCTTCCCCTCGGCCGGCGCGGGGTCGACGGTCGCGCTCGCGAGGAGCATTGCGGTCTCCGGGTCCGCGAAGACGTGATCCGGCACATAGGCGCGCGGGTTCCTCCGGCCGTACCACGTGCGCTCCTCTGCGCCGACCGCGGCCTGGTGGAGATCCAGCCAGCCAGCCTCGGCCGCTCGCGCGAAGGAATCCGCGCCGACCGGCGTCGGGATGCCGTGCGCGTCGACATACCGCGCGGTGTTCCAGTCGCCCCCGACGATGAAGCGCCGCCCCGCGACGAGCTCGACGGCGCCCGCGAAGAACAGGTCGTTCCACCAGGGCTCGGTCGCCGAGGGACGCCGGAGGGCGGCGGGGTCCAGCCCGCGGAGGGTCCGCGCGTTCGCCGGGTGCGCCGAAGCGTGGACGCTCACGGCGACGACGGGCCCGATCCCCGGAACTGTCACCTCGGCCGCGGCGGCGAACCCGCGGAACCGTGCGAGGAGGTTCCCCTTCGGGATCGCGACCTCGGTCGTCGGCCGCGCGGGGACCGCGACCGCGGTCGTCCAGAAGCTGAAGGCGGGCTTCACGACCGTCCAGCGCCGGAGCGCCCACGCAGCCGGGACGCACTCCTGAAGGAGCGCGATGTCCGGTTCGAGCGACTCGAGATACCTCCACGCCTCGTCGTGCCGCCCCACATAGGGGCCGTACGCGGCCCCGGGGTTCCAGCTGACGATCCGCATGCGCCCACCGTCGCTGGGAGCTCCTCGCGCCCGACCCCGATGTCCTCGCCTCGGTCACGACCGTCATCGCGGCGAAAACGCGACCACAAGGCGTTTCGCGCTTCTACTCTTCGCGGCGGACCTCGACAGAAGCTGCGTGGAGTCGCTCTCGCAGGTCCGGCACAGGGATGAACTCAAAGCGCCGCCCGATGACGCGCCGATCGAGGAGACCGCGCCGCTCCAGGTCAAGGAGATCCGCCCGCGCCGACTGGCGCGTGACCCGATGGCTCTCGCCATGCGAGTGCACGGTGTAGACGGCGTCACGATGACGCAGAGCATGCGTCAGCAGGGCCACCTGGCGGTGGTTGAGGTCCGTCCGCCGGAGGAGTGCCTCGGTCTCTCGGACTTCAGCCATCTTGCGAACCAGATACGCGAGCAGCTCCTCGATGGCGCGCTTCAGGATCCCCAACTGGTAGAGAAGGAAGTAGGTGGCGTCGAAGCCGTCCGTTTCCGCGTAGAGAAACGACAGCCCGTACTGCGACGGGGCTTTGAGCAGCAGTCGGGAGATCGACACGTATTCGAACAGCCAGTAGCCGCTCGAGAGCATCTCTCGGTAGAAGAGGGCTCTCGCCGTCCGGCCGTTCCCGTCCTCGAAGGGGTGGTCGTAGGCGAGCCAGAGGTGGAGCAGCACGGCGCGGACCACGGGATGGGTAAACCCCTTGCCGCCTCCGTTCGCGTACCGGCACATGGCCTCGAGCCGCGCGCGCAGCTGGTCGGCCGGAGGCGGCACGTGCGTCACGGTCCCGTCCGACCACGCGACGTGGACCCGCTCCTCGCTCGGCTCCTGCAGCCGTCCGGCCGCCGTCGGGTCATCGAGCGTGCCCTCGGTCAGCGTCCGATGGAGCGAGAAGACCACGCTCGGCGTGAGCGGTGCGCTGGCCAGCCCCCGAAGGTCGGTCATGGCGAGGTAGTTGTTGAGGATCATTCGCTCGGCCCGGTCCCGCGGCGGGCGGCCGGAGCGGATCATCTGCTTGGCGACCTTCCGCGTCGCGTTCGCACCCTCGAGCTGGCTGGAGGTGACGGCCTCTTCGATGAGCGAGTTGACCAGGTAACGGCGCTGGTCGCCCCGATCCCGGATAGTCTCGGAGACCATCACCTCGCCCGAGGCGTGCTGGTCGATCCAGTGGAGCAGCTCAAGGACCGGGTCCGGGAGTGAGTATCGGAATGGCCTCCCATCGGCCGAGATCAGCGGGATCGGCCGGAGCATCGGCTGGCGCGCCAGGGCAAGGCCCAGCCACCACTCCTCGGCCGTCAGGCCGGCTGGCGGAGTGCGGTGCCGGACGACGTCCCAGTGGAGGTAGCGGCCGTCCACGAGCGGGCCGTCAACGTCCGCAAGGACCCTGGGGAGCGCCGCAGCAAGACCGGGTTGCGACAGCAGCTCGTGTACTGACGGAGCCGGCACGGGGAGTCTCATGGCAAATCCACGGCTAGTGATGACAGGACTTGCCATACGTTACCATGGTTATGGCTAGTCTTTGCGTTGCTAGCCATCGATTTGCCATCAGCGCTCGACCCCTGAACGACGATAGGAGGCGACGGGCGATGGCGGCGCGCATGGCGGGAGAGGAGCTCATCCGCGCCCTCGAGGGAGCTGGCGGCACCCTGCG
>JBAWVU010000390.1:0-2824 GCA_037147135.1 Chloroflexota bacterium | reverse complement strand
CGGCCCGGCTCCCCACCCCGGGAGTGATCATGGCCAGCGACCCTGTCCGGGTCGGCATCATCGGCTGTGGCAGCGTGATGCAGGGTCCGTACATGGCCCAGCTTGAACGCCTCCGCGGCCGCGGCGAGGCCGAGGTCGTGGTGGCCTGCGACCTCGATCCGACCCGCGGGCCGCTCGTACGGGAGCGCTTCGGGATCCCGCGGTTCTCAGCGGATGCGGACGCCGTCATCGGGGCGGACGATGTCGACCTGGTCCTCGTCCTCACCTCGATCGCCGCCCACGGGTCGCTCGCCGCGGCGGCACTGCGGGCCGGCAAGCACGTCCTCGTCGAGAAGCCGATGGCGACCGACCTCGAGACGGGACGGGAGCTCCTCGCGCTCGCCCGTGAGCACGACCGCCTCCTCGTCTGCGCGCCCCACATCGTGCTGAGCCCCACCTACCAGGCCATCTGGCGGCTGGTGCGCGCGGGCACGCTCGGTCGGCCCCATGCGGCGCGCGCGCGCTACGGCTGGGCCGGCCCCGACTGGGACGAGTGGTTCTACTCGGCCTCCGGCGGTGCCCTCTTCGACATCGCCATGTACAACATCACCGCCCTCACGGGGCTCCTGGGACCTGTTCGCCGCGTCGTCGCGATGACCGGGATCGCGATCGCCCAGCGGACCGCGGGCGGCTCCGTCGCGACGGTCGAGGCGGAGGACAACGCCCAGCTGCTCCTCGACCACGGACACGGCGTGCTCTCGTCCGTGACGGCCGGCTTCACGATGCAGCAGACGCGCTCGCCGGCGATCGAGGTCTACGGGGCCGAGGGCACCGTCCAGCTCCTCGGCGACGACTGGGCGCCCCAGGGCTACGACCTCTGGACGCGGCCCGTCGGAGCGTGGCGGCACTACAAGGACCTGAATCCCGGCTGGCTGTGGACCGATGGGCTTCGCCACGTGGTCGAGTGCATCCGCGACGGGAGGCCGCCCGTGATTTGGCCGGAGCACGCCTTCCACGTGCTCGAGGTGGTGATCCGCGCGCGCGAGGCGAGCGCCACCGGGATCGCGCAGGCGGTCACCAGCTCCTTCGAGGACCTCGACCTCGGCGTCGCCGAGGCGGACGAGCCGGTCCATCTCCGCCACAACCTCCGACGATGATGGCGCCGCGAGCGGATCGCACATGAGTGCACCAGCGGCCGGCGGTCTCGAGATCGGCCTGCAGGTCTGGACGCTTCGCGACCTCATGGCCACGGCGCGCGCCTCGTACAGCGGCCTCCGGCACCCTATCGGGCCGCCGCCGGTCCCCGAGCACTGAGCAAGGAGCGACCCATGGCTCGACCGCGCATCAGCCTCCTCGCCCCCGCGGAGGTCGAGCGGATCCAGGGAACGTCGCTGCGGATCCTCGCCGAGGTCGGCGTCCACGTCCCCCACGTGGGGGCGCTGGAGCGCCTCGCGGGTGCCGGCGCCGAGGTCGAACGGGGACGTGCGATCGCCCGCCTGCCGGAGCGGGTCGTGCTCGACGCCGTCGCTGCGGCGGGCAAGCGGTATGTGCTCCACGGCCGCACACCCGGGCAGGTCGCCCGCTACGGGTACGGCGAGTGCAACCTCATGTCCACCCCCGGCCAGTTCGCCTGGTTCGAGGCGCGGACCGGGCAGCGACGCGACCCGACCCTGGCCGACGCGCGGGCCGCCATCACCCTCGGCGACGCCCTGCCCAACGTGACCGTCGTCGGGGCGATGGCGGTCCCCCTCGACGTGCCGACCCCGATCCGGGACGTGGTAGCGACGGCCGAGCTGGTCCGTGGGACGGGCAAGCCGACCCGGACGTGGCCCGTGAACCGCGCGAGCACCGAGCTCGTGCTCGCGATCTACGAGGCCGTGGCCGGCGGATCCGCCGCTCTGCGTGAGCGCCCGATGGTCGAGACGTTCCTCGAGCCGATCAGCCCGCTCCGCTTCCCCGAGACCGGCCTCGACGTCATGATCCCGTTCATCGAGCGCGGCCAGCCGGTCAGCGTCGGGCCGATGGTCATGGCGTCCGGGACCGGGCCGGCGACGCTGGCAGGCACCCTGGCGCAGGAGAACGCGGAGATCCTCGCCGGGATCGCCATCGTGCAGGCCTTCGCCCCGGGGCACCCGATGATGTACGGGGGGATCCCCCACGTCATGGACCCACGCACGTCCACCTGCTCGTTCGGCTCGCCGGAGCAGGGGCTGATGGCGCTCGCGATGGCCCAGATCGGCCAGGCGTACGGCTTGCCCGTATATGTGAACGTGAACCTCACCGACGCGAAGAGGCTCGACGTGCAGGCCGGGCTCGAGAAGGCGGCCTCGCGAATCCTCGCGATCGTGGGCGGCGCGGACCAGGTCGGGCACGGCGGGATCGTCGGCGCCGACCACGGCGCGGCGCTGGACTGGCTGGTGGTCGACGACGAGGCGCTCGGCTTCGTGAAGCGGATCGCGCGGGGCTTCGAGGTCGACGACGAGACGCTCGCCTACGACGTGATCGCGGCCGTCGGCTCGTCGGGCGACTTCCTGGCGGAGGACCACACGGTCACACATTTCCGTCGGGAGCTCTTCTTGCCGAGCCCCCGATGGACGCGTCAGCCGTACGACACGTGGAACGCCGGCGGCGCCATGACGATGGGCGAGCGGGCCCAGGAGCGGGTCGAGGAGGTCCTCGGCAACCACCTCGTGCCGCCGCTCGACGAGGCGCTCGACCGGGAGGTCGAGGCGATCGTGGCCACGGCGCGGAGGACGCTCCTCGACTGACGGCTGGTCGGCGGTGAGGCGACCGAGCCCCGGCGTGACACGTCGCGCCCGACGTCGGGTACCCTGTGCGCCACCCC
>JBAWVU010000389.1:0-2825 GCA_037147135.1 Chloroflexota bacterium | reverse complement strand
GTCTCCTACCGCTCCGGCGGCGAGCCCGCGCGGGGCCCATCGTCGGCATCGACGTCGAGCGAGTTGATGAAGTCCCGGAAGACCGACAGCTTCTCCTCGTCGGCCTCCTCCTCCGACCCCGGGTGGACCCCGGCGCGATCGAGGACGTCCTCCGCGGCGAAGACGGGCGCGCCGACGCGGACCGCGAGCGCGAGCGCGTCGGACGGCCGAGCGTCGATCTCGTGGGTCGTGCCGCCCGCCTCCAGCAGGACCAGGGCGCGGAAGGTCTCCTCCGCGAGGTCGGCGATGAAGACCTCCCGGATCGTCGCGCCGAGCTCCTCGAGCGTGGCAGCGAAGAGGTCGTGCGTGAGCGGTCGCTCAGGGGTGACCCCCTGGAGCCGCATCGCGATCGCGTTCGCCTCCCACGGGCCGATCCAGATGGGGAGGTAGCGATCGCGGCCGACCTCCTTGAGGATGACGACGTGCTGGCTCGAGAGCATGTGGACGCGGACGCTCTCGACGACGACCTCGATCCGCCTTCCGGGCATGGCCCGATCATCCCCCGCCCGACGGTGACGCGCTCGCGCCCCCGCCCGAGGGTGACGGCACCGGCGATCCGCCCGGCGCCGTGCCCGTCTCGACGGCCTCGAGGACCGTGTTCCAGAGGCGCGTCGCGTCCGCCCAGACGAGGAGCGGCGCCTTGTCGGCCCCGCGTGAGACGACGTACATGGACCGGATGCCGTCCCATCGTCCCGGGTCCTCGGCCAGCCGGTACTGCGCGATGTAGGCGCCGGTCGTCTTGTCCGTCGCGATGACCCGCTGGTTCACCTTGTCCCATGCATAGACGACGCCTTCGCCCGTGCCCCCGTACCCGGCGACGTACCCGTACGCGGTCCCCGGCCGCAGGATCTCATCGCCGGGATCCGCGACGGAGGTCTTCGCCCGCTGGCCGCCGCTGAAGCGCGTCACGCCGGTGCCATCGACCGCCCACAGGTCGCCGTCGATGTACAGCTCGGAGATCTTCGAGACGTCCTGCGGCGCCGCGAGGTAGTCGGTCGCCTTGGCCGGGAAGCCGCTCCCGTCCGCGGCGGGCGAGTAGCGGAGGATCTGCTTCCCGGACGGGTCCACGACGTAGAGGTTGTACAGGCCCGCGTCGGCGTCGCGGAGGAACGTCCCGATCGCGTTGATGTCCTTGCCCCAGTCGGTCGCGTCGGCGATCCGGATCCGGGAGAGCGTGCCGCTCCCCTTCTTGTCGATCGCACGCCAGCGCCAGAGGATGTTCTTGCTGTCGAGGATGAGCAGGTCCGGCCCCCCGACCGCGAGGAACTTCGGGTTACCGGCCTTGAGCGACCCGATCATGTCGCCGGTCTTGAGGATGAGCGACGCCTTCTTCGTCTTGAGGTCGACCCGATAGACCGCGTGCCCCGTGGAATCGAGGACGAACGGAGCCCCGTCCGGCCCGAGGACGACCGCACCGATCGAGACCGGAGGGTCAGCCGCGGAGAACGAGAATGCCTGCGTGGCCGCGACGTCCACGACGCCGTAGAGCTGGTCGAGGCCGGCGACGACACGGCGCTGGACGGGCGAGATCGTCTCGGCCGGGATGCCGGCCTCGGCCGCCTTCTGGAGGTCGCCGTAGGCGTTGGTGAGGAGCTGGAGGGCCTTGGTCGGGTCGTCCTCGACGAGATCCGACCCGTTGTCGTACACGAGCCTTACCGCTTCCTGCGCCCCCTCGAGCGCCTGCTGTCCCGCCGTCACCTCCGCGATCGTCTCCGGCGTCGTGCCGCTCCCGCCGGATATGAAGGCCCAGAGCCCGAGGACGGCGACGACGGCGATGAGCGCGAGTGCGGCGACGGCGACGCGCCGCTGCGTACGGCGGCGGGTCGCGATCGGCGTGACGGTCCGCGAGGGCTCGGCGCGGCGCGGGAGGACATCCTGGAAGCGCATGAGCCCGCCGCGCGCGACGCCCCCGGCGGCTCGTCGTGCCCGCGATGCCGAGCCGCTCACGGCCGAGGCGCCGCCCGAGAGCGAGTCGGCGAGCGGGATCGGAGAGCGCTCGGGAGATCCGGCGAGAGGGTCATCGGCCGAGACGGGGAAGAGCTCGCTCCGCTTGTACGTGGAGGCGACCTCGGCTGCCTCGATCGCGATCGCGGCGTCCGACCCGCTCCCGTCCGCGGCGATGAACCGGTGGTGGACGTGCTCCATGGCCGACCGCGGGTGGAGCGTGACAAGAGCGTCGCGCAGGTCGTCGAGCCCGACGCACGCCGTGACATTCGACGACACGAGGGCGACCGTATCGCCGACGCCGATCTCGCCGCGCCAGACCTGCGGCGCGATGTCCTTCGTCGGGAGGCCCCGCTCGCGGTGCGGGTCGGGGAGAGTGAGCAGCCGCGCCTGGCGGACCATGAACGCGTCGACCGGGCCGATCGTGACGACGTAGAGCTCGTTCGCGCGGACGACGGCGACGCCGAGGCCGATCGGGCCGGGCTCGTCGGTCACCGGGCCGAACCCGAGCCGTTCGCGCTGCGCGAGTAGACGGCGGTTGGCCGACCGGACGGCCTTCGTGAGGACGACCTGGATCCCGGCCGACTCGTCGTAGAAGTACTCGTCCCGGATCGTCTCCGCCACGAGCCGCGTCGCATCCCGGGCCCGCTGGTGGTCAGCCGAGCCGGTCACGACGAGGTAGAGGCTCCCCTTCGACCGCGTCGTAGAACCGACCGTCGGCTCCACGACGACGGTCGTGTCGGGAGAGTCTTGGAGGCGATCCTCCTCGGCGACGACGCCGAGCTTCATCTGGAGCCGAACGGCCATGACGGTCTGGGTGCTCGGGGGGGGCGGGTGCGGAA
>JBAWVU010000388.1:0-2832 GCA_037147135.1 Chloroflexota bacterium | reverse complement strand
GGCCTGCATTTCGTCCGGAGGGCGCGCGTCGTCCTCTCGACGTTCGTCATCGACCTCAACGCGATGGTCTTCGGGATGCCGAGCGCGCTCTTCCCGGCCCTCGCGCTCGACGTGTTCAGGACCGGCCCGGTCGGCGTCGGGCTGCTCACCGCCGCACCCGCTGCGGGCGCGCTCGTCGGAGCCGTGCTGTCCGGCTGGACGACCCACGTCCGGCGCCCGGGTCGGGCCGTCGTCGTCGCCGTCGCTGGATGGGGGCTCGCGATCACGGCGTTCGGCCTCTCCACGGCCAGCTTCCCGCTCGCCCTCCTCTTCCTCGCGCTCGCCGGGATGGCGGACGTCATCTCCGCCGTCCTGCGCAGCGGGATCTTCCAGCTCGAGACACCCGACGAGCTCCGCGGCAGGGTCTCCTCCGTGCACGTCCTCGTCGTGACGAGCGGCCCCCGGATCGGCGACGCGGAGGCGGCCATCGTCGCGGCCGTCGTCGGGCCGCAGCTGTCCGTGATCTCCGGCGGGATCCTCTGCCTCGTCGGGCTGGCGGGCGTGGTCCGGGCGTTCCCCGAGCTCATGCGCTACCGCTCGTCGCCGCGGGAGCCCGCGATGGAGGCCGGCGCCGAGATCGTCCGACTCCCGTTCGCGATCGACTCTTCCGAGACGGAGGTCGATCCACCCGGGTCGGCTCCTGGTGAGGCGTGAGCCGCCTTCACCGGCCCGTGCGGGCGGCTGCCCTCCGCGTCTTCAGGGAGTCTTCAGCGTCCGATGCGACGGTGTCTCCATGACCGCCATCGGGACCGGGCAGGAGATCGCGCTGCCGGTCGCGCGATCGGATCGTCTCCACGCCGGCCTCGTCAGGCTCGTGCGAGGCGACGCGGCGGACCCGCCGTGGGTCCGCGCTTCGCTGGCCGCGATCCTTGCGCTCGCCACGTTCCTCTACGTCTGGCAGCTCGACATCAGCGGGTACGCGAACGAGTACTACGCTGCCGCCGCGCAGGCCGGATCGCAGAGCTGGGGCGCGTACTTCTTCGGCTCGTTCGACGCCGCCGGGTTCATCACGGTGGACAAGCCGCCCGCGGCGCTCTGGCTCATCGGGCTCTCCGTCCGCCTCTTCGGCCTTTCGTCGTGGAGCATCCTCCTGCCCCAGGCGATCCTCGGGATCGCGACGGTCGGCATCGTCTACCTCGCCGTCCGCCGAAGCTTCGGCCCGGTCGCCGGCATCATCGCCGCGCTCGTGATGGCGCTCACGCCGGTCGCCGCGGTCATCTTCCGCTACGACAACCCGGACGCCCTGCTCACGTTCCTCTGCGTGCTCGCCGCGTGGTCGCTCCTCCGCGGCATCGAGACCGGGAGGACGCGGTGGGTCCTCGCCGCGGCCGCCGTCGTGGGGCTCGCGTTCGACACGAAGTACCTCCAGGCGTTCATGGTCGTCCCCGCCTTCGCCCTCACGTTCCTCATCGCCGGGCGGCCCTCCTGGCGGCGCAGGATCGCGGAGCTCGTCGCCGCGGGCATCGTCCTCCTGCTCTCGAGCGGCTGGTGGATCGCGATCGTCGGGCTGATCCCCGCCGGATCGCGTCCGTATATCGGCGGCAGCCAGACGAACTCCGTCCTCGACCTGATGCTCGGGTACGACGGGCTCGGGCGCGTCCTCGGGAACGGCGCGGGCGCCGGACTCGGCGGTGGGGCCGGGATCGGAGGTGGCGGCGCGCCCGGTGGCGTTCCTGGTGGGTTCGGCGGCGCGAGCGGACCGCTCCGCATGTTCAACGAGCAGTGGGGCGGCCAGATCGGGTGGCTCATCCCCGCCGCGGCGATCGCCACGATCGGGGGGATCCTCGCCCGGTGGCGGGCACCGCGCACCGATTCTGCCCGGGTCGGCTTCATCCTGTGGGGCGGCTGGCTCGCCACGCACGTCGTCGTGTTCAGCCTCTCGGCGGGCAACCTGCACCCGTACTACTCGGTCGTCCTCGGCCCGGCGGTCGCCGCGCTCGTCGGCGGCGGCCTCGCGGAGTGGTGGCGGGCCCGTGCACGGTGGCCGCTCATCCCCGATGCCGTGCTCGCTGTCGCGATCGCCACGACGGCGGCCGTCGCGTACGCGCTCCTCGCGCGGAGCCCGGACTTCGCCGCCGGCCTCGGCACCGCGATCCTCGTCGTCGGCCTGGGCGCGACGGTGGCGGTCCTGCTCTCGTCGCGACTCCCGAGCGCCCGACGCGTCGCGCTTGTCGGCGCGGGCCTCGGGCTCGTCGTTGGCTTGGCCGGGCCCGCCGCATACGTCTGGCAGACGATCGGCACGCCGCTCGCGGGCGGTGACCCGGCCGCCGGGCCCGCGCTCGCATCCGACCAGGGGCCCGGAGGCTTCGCCCCGATCGGTGCCGCGGGCGGACCCGGTGGCGGTCTCGTCGCGCCCGATGACGGGACCCTCGCGGGACCGGGTGGCAGCGCCCTGCCGGGGACCGGCCTCGGCGGGCGCTCCGGCGCGGGCATGTCCGGAGGCGCGCCGGGAGTGGACGACGCCGCGCTTATTGACTACCTGGGGGCGAACCGCGGCTCCACGCGATGGCTCGTCGCCGTGGAGTCGGCGAACGCGGCGGCCGGGATCCAGCTCGCGACCGGTGAGCCCGTCATGGCGATGGGCGGCTTCTCGGGCTCCGACCCCGCCCCCACGGCCGACGAGCTCGCCGCATACGTCGCCTCGGGCGAGCTCCGGTATGTCTACCTCGTCTACGCCGGTCCCGGCGGCTTCGCACCGGGAATCGGCGGCCTCCCGCCGGGAGCGCTCGGCGTGCCTGGCGCGCCCGGCGACGCCTTCACGCCGCCCGCGGGCCTTGGTGGCGGGCCGTCTCG
>JBAWVU010000387.1:0-2852 GCA_037147135.1 Chloroflexota bacterium | reverse complement strand
CCCGGCGAGGCCGCGCCGGTGTCCGCGGCCGCCCCGGGCGCGACGTCGCGGACGCGCACCCCGACGACGTCGCCCCCGACGCGGAGGAGCTCCTCCGCCACCGAGTACGTGAGGACCGTGCCACCGGCACGGACCGCCTCGAGGACGACGCGGAGGGTGAGACGCGCATCGTCGGTCCACGCATCCACGTACCGGAAGCCGCCGGTGAGCCCGTCGGGCGCGAGGTGCGGGGCGAGCAGGAGGAGGTCGTCGCGCTGGTAGCGGCGATGGCCGCGCGAGCCGCGGCGCCCGCCGAGCGCGTCGTACGCGGTGAGCGCCGCGCCGAGCATCCGCGCGTCCGGGCCTTCGCCGCGGTACGCCGGCATGACGAACCCGAGCTCGTCGACGAGCCCGGGGGCCGCGGCGAGGAGGTGCTCCCGCTCGAGGACCGCGGCGCGGACGAGCGGCACGTCCGCCTGCGCGAGATAGCGGAGGCCGCCGTGGACGAGCTTGGACGAGCGGCTCGACGTCCCCCACGCGATGTCGCGCTGCTCGACGAGGAGCGCCCGAAGGCCCATCGCGGTCGCGTGGCGGAGGATCCCCGCGCCGGTGATCCCACCGCCGACGACGACGACGTCCCACGGCTGATCGAGACGATCCCACGCCGAGGCGCGCCAGCCGGCCCCGAGGATCGCCGGGCCGTCGGGCCGCGGCGCGGCCTCGACCGACCTGCCACGCCGGCGGGTCATCGGGTCGCCTCCCCGCCCTCGTCGTCCACGAGGACGCCGGGGATCATGATCCCGTGCGGGTCGAAGCGTGCGGCCGCGTCGCGGATCGCCGCAATGCCGAGCTCGCCCTTCTCCGCGGGCAGCCAGGGGCGATGGTCGCGCCCGACGCCGTGCTGGTGGCTGATCGTCCCGCCGTGCTCCACGATGACGCGGCTCGCCGCCTCCTTCACGGTCCGCCACCGGCGGAGCGTCACGTCCGGGTCGGGATCCAGCCGGTAGACGTACGTCGCGTAGACGCTCGATCCCGTCGGGTAGACGTGCGAGAGGTGCATGAAGGCGTGGACGCGCTCGCCTTCGTCAGCGAGTGCGCGGCGGATCATCGGCGCGAGGCCCGCCGCGAGCGACGGCACGGTCGCCCAGTCCACCGCGGTCTCGAGCGTGTCGACCGCGTAGCCCGCGTCCCAGAGCGTGTTGCGCAGGTACGGCGAGCGGAAGCGGCTCTTCCGCCACTCCGACCCGACGCGCGGCACCCGGACGGCGCCGAACCGGGCGAGGAGACGGAACGTCTCGCGCGCCGCGGCAGCGACCACCCGGCGCCGTCCCGTGAAGCCGACGACCGCCATCGCGCGGCCGCGCCCCGCCCCGCGCCGGCCGACGTAGGCGCGGAGGAGGCGCATGGCCTCCGCGTGGCCGGCGAGCGCGAGGTTCGTCTCGGCCTCCGCCGGCGTGGAGAGGCGGATCATCGAGAGCGGCAGCTCCGCCTGGGCGAGCGCGCGGATCCCGGCGAGCGCCCGATCCCAGTCGGGGAAGAAGACCGCGCGGAACGCCTCGACCTCGGGCAGCATGGAGGTGCGGAGCACGACGTTCGTGAGGATCCCGAGCCGGCCCTCGGATCCGAGGACGAGCCCGCGGAGGTCCGGGCCCGCAGCGGAGCCCGGATGCGGGAGGAGCTCGAGCGTCCCGGCCGGCGCCTCGAGCGTCCCGCCGGCGAACCGCTCGTCGATCCTGCCGTAGCCCCGCGACTGCTGGCCCACAGAGCGCGTCGCGACCCAGCCACCCACGGTCGAGAGCTCCCAGCTCTGCGGGTAGTGGCCCAGGGTGCGGCCGCGGGCGCGCAGCGCCGCCTCGACGTCCGGGCCGGGCGTCCCGGGCCCGAAGGCCGCGAGCCCACTCACCTCGTCGAGGCGCGTCATCCCGGCCATCCGTGACAGGTCCACCGTGAGCGCGGGGACGTCGCCATCGGGCAGGTCGAACGCCCCGGTGACCCCCGTGCCGCCGCCGTAGGGGATGACGCACGCACCGATCGACGCGGCCCAGCGGAGCAGCTCGCGGACCTCGGCGGCATCGCCGGGGCGCCCGACGCCGTCGGGGACGCGGCCGATCCGCCCGGTCCGAAGGGCCACCCAGTCCGGGAGGCTCTGGCCGCGTGCGTGGAGCAGACGGTCCGCGGCATCGGCGGAGACGAGGCGGTGCGCCGGGAGCCGGCTCTCCCCGACGGTCGCGAGGGCCTCGTCGAACGTCGCGTCGCGCGGCGGCGTCGCCGGCCCGATGATGCGGTCGAGGAACTCGCTCGAGCCCGGGGGCAGGGTCCCTGCGGTGCCGTCGTCGCCCCAACCGTTCCATCGACGCATGCTCGACCTCCGTTCCGGCGCGACCGCGCGCCGGTCCCATCATGCTCCCGACGGCCCGCCGCGCGCCCGGGACGCGGTCAGGCGGCGAGCGCCTCGAGGAGCGAGCCCCAGGCCGCGAGGTACTCATCCACCTCGGCCTCGGTCGCCGGGACCGGGACGACCGGTCCCGCCCCGACGATCGCCTCCCAGACCCCCCGGTTCGCCAGCCAGATCCGGATGAGCCTCGTGAGCAGCTCGTCGCTGCTCGCTCGGGCGTCGGCCGCCGTGCGCGGCGGGGTCGGCCGGAACGCGTACCCCGCCCGCGGCCCCAGGTGGTGGATGTGCCAAGGCAGGCCGGCGCGCGCCACGGCATCGCGCATCCCGCCGGCGAGCCGTGCCCCCAGGCGCTGCGTGCTCGCGTACGCGTCGGGCGTGAGGATCTCGAGCATCGTCGCGCGCGCCGCCGCCATGGAGAGCGCGTTGCCGAACAGCGTCCCGCCCGTCGCGATGAGGTCGGAACGCTCGCCGTCGGCAC
>JBAWVU010000386.1:0-2854 GCA_037147135.1 Chloroflexota bacterium | reverse complement strand
CTGCTCGTCGTCGGCCTCGGCGAGGGGCTCGGCTCCACGGTCGGGCGGACGCTCCGCCGGAAGTACGTGGGCGGCCTCGGTGCGATGGTGGACGGTGCCTTCGGCGGGCTCGTCGGGGTCGCGCAGGCGGTCATCGTCATCTGGATCGTCGGCGGTCTCCTCGCCGCGGCGCCCATCGCCTCGGTCGCACAGCAGGCGCAGCGGTCGGTCGCCGTCAGGACGGTGAGCCGCTTCCTCCCGCCGCCGAGCGCCATCACCGGCGAGGTGGCGCGGATCGTCGGGTCATCCGGCCTCCCCCAGCTCTTCCTCGGCCTCGAGCCGGCACCGGCGGCTCCGATCGACCTGCCCTCGGCCTCCGCGGCACGCATCATCGCGCGGGCGGCGATCGGTGGGGTCGTGCGCATCGAAGGGACCGCATGCCACACCACGATCACCGGGACGGGGTTCGCGATCGCCCCGGGGTACGTGGTGACGAACGCGCACGTCGTGGCCGGGACCAGCGCGGTCGTCGTGACGCCCGACACCGGCGGCAGCTCGAAGGGCTATCCGGCGACCCCCGTCCTCTTCGACCCCGCGCTCGACATCGCGCTCCTCAGGGTGCCCGGGCTCCCGGCGGCCTCGCTCACGTTCGCGCGCGACGACCCGACGCGTGGCGCCGTCGCCGCGGCGCTCGGGCATCCCGGGGGCATGTCTCTCGCCGTCATCCCGGCGGCGGTCACCGCGACATACCGGGCGTCCGGGCGCGACCTCTACGGCGAGGATGTCGTCGACCGCCCCGTGGTCGAGCTGCGTGCCGCGATCGAGCCCGGCGATTCCGGGGGCCCGATCGTCCTGGCCGACGGGACGGTCGGGGGAGTGGTGTTCGCCGAGTCGCGGCTCGACCCGGACGTCGGGTACGCGCTCGCGCCGAGCGTCGTCGCCGCGACCGTCCTTCCCGCCCTCGGCAGGAGCGCGCCCATCGACACCGGGAGGTGCGTTCGCTAGGACCGTCGGCCGTCGGCCGCCTGCCGCCTGCCGCCTGCCGCCTGCCGCCGCCCGCGAAGCCGCCCGACGGGCTAGCATCGGACGATGACCGACACCGACCGCTCCGCGACCCGTCACGCCGCCGACCTCGCCTCGCTCGCGACGACGTTCTGGGAGGATGTCCTCCGCGACGACCCGCTGTTCGCCACTTCGATCGGCGAGCGCGGCCACGACGCCCGCCTCCCCGACCCCACCGCGATGGGCCGCGCCGCCCGGCGGGCGCGCGCCGAGACCCATCTCGCGGCCGTCCGCGAGATCCCCGCGGACGCCCTCTCGCCCGTCGACCGGGTCACCCACTCCGCCCTCGAGGAGGCGCTCGTCGGGGAAGCCGCCCGGCTCGCGACGGGCATCGACGACTGGTCCGTCGACCAGCTCGAGGGGCCGCAGCAGCTGTTCCTCGACATCGAGGCGTTCCAGCCCGTCTCGGATCCGGCCCAGGGGCGGGCGATGGTCGAGCGGTGGCGGGCGATGGGTCCCTACGTCGACGCGTACGCGGCCGAGCTCCGGGCCGCCCTCGCCGGCGGTCGTGTAGCCGTCCGGACGCCGGTCCTGAGAGTCCTCGACCAGCTCGACGCGCTCGCGGCCACGCCCGAGGCGGAGGAGCCGCTCCTCGCACCGGCACGAGCCGGGTACCCGGACTGGGACGCGCCCGTCCGCGATGCGTTCCGCGCCGACCTCGCCGCGGCGGTGATGGGGACGATCCGCCCGGCGTTCGCCCGGCTCAGGACGACCCTCGCGGACGGGATCCTCCCGGCCGCGCGACCCGACGACCGCCCGGGGATCTGCCATCTCGCCGGCGGAGCCGAGGCGTACGCGCGCCTCATCCGGTATCACACGTCGCTGGAGATCCCCGCCGAGATCCTCCACGCCATCGGGCTGGCCGAGATCGAGCGGATCGATGCCGAGTTCGTCGACCTCGGAGGCCGGGTCCTCGGGACGCGGGACCTCGACGCCACGCTCGCGCGTCTCCGCGAAGACCCGGCCCTCCGCTTCTCGTCGCGCGCCGAGATCGTCGCCGTCGCGGAGGACTCGCTCGCGCGTGCCCGGGCCGCGATCCCCGCGGCCTTCGGCATCCTCCCGCGCGCCGACTGCATCGTCGTCCGGATCGGGTCGCACGAGGAGACGCACTCGACGATCGCGTACTACCGCCAGCCGGCTGTGGATGGGACGCGGCCCGGTCAGTACTTCGTCAACACGTCCGCGCCGGAGACCCGGCCCCGGTACGAGGCCGAGGCGCTCGCGTTCCACGAGTCGATCCCCGGCCACCACCTCCAGATCGCGATCGCGCAGGAGCTCGCGGGCATCCCCGAGTTCCGGCGCCATCTCGGCCCGACGGCGTACGTCGAGGGTTGGGGCCTCTACACGGAACGCCTGTCGGAGGAGATGGGACTCTACTCCGGCGACCTCGACCGGTTCGGGATCCTCTCGTTCGACGCATGGCGCGCGTGTCGGCTCATCGTCGACACCGGGATGCACGCGTTCGGCTGGACACGCGGGCGGGCGATCGACTTCGTGCGGACGCACACCGCGCTCGGCGAGAACAACATCGCGAACGAGGTCGACCGGTACATCGCCTGGCCCGGCCAGGCGCTTGCGTACAAGACCGGCCAGCTCGAGATCCTCCGCCTGCGCGATGAAGCGCGGGCGGCCCTCGGTACCGGGTTCGACCTCCGCGGGTTCCACGACGCGGTGCTCGGCGCCGGGGCGGTGCCGCTCGCGACGCTGGACGGGATCGTCGCGTCCTGGACGGATTCCACGCGAGCCTGAGTCGGTCGGGTCATCCGCCCGCGGCGTACACTCGGCCCGCCCACCGACCGACCGACCGACCGAC
>JBAWVU010000385.1:0-2857 GCA_037147135.1 Chloroflexota bacterium | reverse complement strand
CGTTGTCCTGGTGACCGTGAGGTGACCGCGGTTTCCGGCCCCGGCCGGGCTGCGGCTTTCGACGGGTCGGAGCCGCCCCGGCGCTAGGAGCCTGTGTCGGTAATCGTACGGCCGCGGCTGCGGCGACAGCCGGGTGCCCGTCGTGAAGGCTCCGGCCGGTGATCGGGCTGGGATCGCGGCGTGGTGGGGCGGACGTGGACGCGCGCGGGGGTTCATCCCGGCGCTCCCCCGAGCACTCGGCCCCCGAGTACCCGGTCCGCTCGACCGCTGGTGAACAGCTTGCCGAGGTTGTGGACCGCTGCGACGAGCTGCCATTCGGCCTGCACCGCCTCGAGGCCCCGGAGACTGAACCGCCGGAACCCTCGCGCCTCCTTGATCTGCCCGAAGACCGGCTCCACGATCGCCTTGCGTCTCGCGTAGTGGAGCCGGCCGGCCTTGGTGCGCAGCTTGCGGCCCATCCGCTGCCGGCGTGAGAGCCCGGCCGGGATCCGACCTCGCGGTGCCGGCGGAGCCACCGCCCCGTGATGATCGCGTCCGGCCGCGATGTAGGCATCGATGCCGCGTGCCTCGAGGGCGGCGAGGTTGTCGTCGGAACAGTAGCCGGCGTCGGCGAGGAGACGCCGCGGCGAGCGGCCGGTGTTGGCCGTGATCTGGTCGACGAGTGCGGGGAGGGTGCGGGTATCGGTCGTCTCGGCGGTCACGCTCGTGGCCACGATGACCTGGGCGGTCCCATCGACCGCGGCCCCGACGTTGTAGCCCTGGACCCAGCCGTCGGGCTTGGAGAGCATGATCTTGCTCGCGGGATCGGTGAAGTTGCGCTGGGCCTTGGGCTCGGGGACGGCTTCCGGGTCGCCGGTCCGCTCACGGGCCTGCTGCTCGAGGGCCGCCCTCGCCTCGCGGATCCGCGCGAGCCGGCCCTCCCTCGTCCGGAGTCCGGGCGGCAGCTCGTCGCCTCTCGCATCGCCGAACTCGGCATCCTCGGCCGCATCGACCGCCTCGGCCTCGTCGAGGATGGCCTGCACCTGCGCGGCGAGCTCTGCCTCGCGCTCGGTCATCCGGGCGTAGCTCATCGCCTTGTGCCTGCTCGCGTTCGCCTTGAGCTTCGTCCCATCGAGGGCGACCCGACCGAGCTTGACGAGCCCCGCCTCCTGGCAGAGGACGAGGACCTGGAGGAAGAGGCCCCCGAACGCGGCGAGGTGCCGACGCCGGAAGCTCGAGATCGTCTTGTGGTCCGGACGGGACTGCCCGGCGAGGTACATGAAGCCGACATCGGAGGCGAGCTTCGCCTCGAGCTTGCGCGAGCTCGTCACTCCGCTCGCGTAGCCATAGAGGAGGACCTTGAGCATCAGGGCCGGGTGATAGGGCGGCATCCCCCGCGGCTCGTCATGGACGGCGAGGAAGGGGCGCAGGTCGAGTTCGTCGACGAGGTCGTCGATGAAGGCTGCCAGGCTGTCGGAGGGAACCCAGTCCCGGACCGAGGGCGGCATCAGCAGGAGCGTGTCCTGGTCGTACCGGCGGAAGGTCTTGGTGCGCATACCAGATTCTCGCACCCTGACGAGCGCCCGGCTGGCCATTACCGACACAGGCTCCTAGGGCCTCCCACGGCCGGATGGTCCGGCTCCGGCGCGGGCTCCAGAGCGGCGAGGCCTCCTCGGATCCGGCCGCGTCCTCGTCGGGGACGTCCCACGGACCGAGGGCCTCCCACTCCGTCTCCGGCGCGTCCGCGGGTTCCTCGATCGGGGGGTTCTCGGGCGTGGGCGCCTCCTGCGCCTGTGGGTCGTTCGTCTGCTCGGCGTCCATCGGGCCTCTCCGCGAGAGCCGGCCGGCGGGACATCCACCGGCCCGGTCTCCCGAGAACACCACGCGACGGCCGTGTGGTCGAGGGCTCGATCGGCTCGCTTGGCTCGATCGGCTTTCTTGGCCACCCATCGCGGCGTCCGGGTCGCTCGCGCCGCCCGAGATTGACGCGCGCGCGCGTTCGAGCAGGGTCGACTCATGCGAGAGAACGCCGTCACGACCCGCGCCTGGTACACGACCGGGGAGGTGGCCGCGCTCTCGGGCCATTCGACCGAATGGGTGCGCGGCGAGATCTACGCCGGTCGGCTGAGGGCGTTCATCTACCAGACCCGGCCGGGTGGGCGCCGCTCCTACCGGATCCAGGTCACCGAGTGGCGACGCTATCTCGCGGAGCACCGCCGGCGGAGCGACCTCGAGGATCGGCAGGGGTGGCGCGGCCGGTCCACGCTACGGATCCGGCCCGAGCGGCACGCCGCAGAGCAGGCACGTCTCGCGGTCCCGTCGCTGGTGCCGCGCGAGGTCCTCGATCCCGGCCTGTCCGCGCTGTGCAGCCGCCCAGATGATCGCCGAGCGGAGGGACGCATCGCGCTCGGCCGCGAACGCGGCCATCTCCGCGGCCGTCGGCGGCTTCGCGAGGCGACGGGCGAGCGCTGTTTCGCGTCGGTGCCGGATCGCGGCGCGCGACCTCGCGGACGTCTTCGCGTTCGCGCTGCCAGGCGCGGTAGCTGGTCTTCGCCCGCCGTGCCCGCTCGGTGTCGGGGGGATTCCCTCTGGGTCGATTCTGGCCTCGAACCGGCGCCACGGCTCCATCTTGCTCACCGCCCGGTCCTCCCGCGCGGCCACAGCCCCGACTGCACGCCCGCGTCGACCGCGGCGAGCGGATCCGCGGCCGCGGTCGCCTCCCACCGGCGGGCAAGCTCGGCGTCGCGTCCTGCGACGCGCCTGCCGCAGGACGGCGAGGAAGCCGCCCCGCCACCTGATGGTCGCGGGGCGGCCGAAACGAACGGTCCTAGAAGACCCGGTACGCGATCTCGGCCGGGGCGAGGAGGAGCTCCTTGAG
>JBAWVU010000384.1:0-2868 GCA_037147135.1 Chloroflexota bacterium | reverse complement strand
GTCGCAGCGCGTCCGCGAAGTCCCCCCGTCCGGGATCCGGCGCTTCTTCGACATCGCCGCGACGATGGCCGACGTCATCAGCCTCGGGATCGGCGAGCCCGACTTCGACACGCCGCCGGACATCATCGAGGCCGGCATCGCGAGCCTCCGCGCGGGCCGCACCCACTACACGAGCAACTACGGCACGCGCGAGCTCCGGCAGCACCTCGCCGATCACCTCGAGGGCCGCTACGGCGTCCGCTACGACCCGGACCACGAGATCGTCGTGACGATCGGGGCGTCCGAGGCGGTCGACATCGCCCTCCGCGCGACGATCGACCCGGGTGACGAGGTGGTCCTCCACGAGCCGTCGTACGTCGCGTACATCCCGGGGATCGTCTTCGCCGGCGGCGTCCCGCGCCTCGTGCCCACCCGGCTCGAGGACGAGTTCGCGCTCGACCCGACGGCCGTCGAAGACGCGATCGGGCCGCGCACCAAGGGGCTCTTCCTCGGCTATCCCTGCAATCCGACCGGCGCCGTCCTTCCCGACGACATCGCGGATCGGCTCGCGGAGATCGCCGTCCGCCACGACCTGCTCGTCTACTCCGACGAGATCTACGACCGCCTCGTGTACGGCGGCCATCGCCACCGCGCGATGAGCGCGCTCCCCGGGATGCGCGAGCGGACGATCCTCATGGGTGGGTTCAGCAAGGCATACGCGATGACCGGCTGGCGAGTCGGGTGGCTCTGCGCGCCGGCGCACCTCATCGAGGGGATCGTCAAGGTCCACCAGTACGCGATCATGTCCGCCCCCACGACCGCCCAGGACGCCGCCGTGCATGCCCTCAAGCACGCCGAGGCGGACGTCGTCCGCATGCACGCGGAGTACGACCGGCGCCGGATGCTCATGCTCGACGGGCTCAACGAGGCCGGGCTCACGACGTTCGAGCCGCGCGGGGCGTTCTACTGCTTCCCGCGGATCACCTCCACCGGCCTCGACAGCGAGACGTTCGCCGAGCGGCTCCTCCAGGAGGAGCACGTCGCGGTCGTGCCCGGCAACGCGTTCGGGCCATCCGGTGAGGGCCACGTCCGCGCCTGCTACGCGACGTCGGAGGAGCGGATCCGGGAGGCGATCGTCCGGATCGGCCGGTTCGCGCAGCGGGCCCGGGCGGAGCGCGCGGCCGCGCCACGTGATGGCCACGGGGCCGGGGGAGGGGACTGACAGTGGGCCCCCTCGCGGCCTCGGCCGCGCTCGAGCGCTACGAGGTCGTCGTCGGCATCGAGGTCCATTGCCAGCTCCGCACCGCGAGCAAGATGTTCTGCTCGTGCGCCGCGACGAGCGACGACGCGACCCCCAACAGCCGCTGCTGCCCCGTCTGCCTCGGGCTCCCGGGGGCGCTCCCTGTCATCAACCGGCGTGCGGTCGAGCACGTGCTGGTCACCGGCCTCGCGATCGGTGCGTCGATCCCGGCTGCCACCCGCTGGGACCGCAAGAACTATTTCTATCCCGACCTCCCCAAGGGATACCAGATCAGCCAGTTCGAGCTCCCGCTCGCGTCGAACGGGACGCTCGCGTTCGAGACCTCCGCGGGGATGCGGGTCGTGGGGATCCGCCGGGCGCACCTCGAGGAGGACACCGCCAAGCTCGTCCATGCGACGGCTCCGGACGGTCGCAAGGTGAGCCTCGTCGACTTCAACCGGTCCGGCATGCCCCTCATGGAGATCGTCACGGAGCCGGACATCCGATCGGCGGAGGAGGCCCGTCGGTACGCCGAGGAGCTCCAGCGTCTCCTCCGGTACATCGACGTCTCCGACGCCGACATGGAGGCCGGCCAGATGCGCGTCGAGGCGAACGTGAGCCTCCGTCCCCGCGGCACCGAGCCGTTCGGGACGCGGACGGAGGTGAAGAACATGAACTCGTTCCGCTCGGTGGAGCGGGCGATCACGTACGAGGTCGAGCGCCAGGCCGCGGCGCTCGACGCGGGAGAGACCCTCCGCCAGGAGACCCGGGGCTGGGACGACCCGCGTGGCGTCACCTATGTCATGCGGTCCAAGGAGGACTCCGAGGACTACCGGTACTTCCCGGAGCCCGACCTCCCGCCGCTGCGGACGGACCCCGACTGGCTCGACCGGATCCGCGCAGGGCTCCCGGAGCTGCCGGCGAGCCGGCGAGCGCGCTACGCCGCCGACCTCGGGCTCTCCCCGTACGACGCGGGCGTGCTCACGGCGTCGCGCGAGATGGCCGACTTCTTCGAGGCGGCCGTGGCCGCCGCGGCCGGCCGGCCGACGCCGGTGCCGGCCAAGGCCGTGGCCAACTGGGTGGCCGGGGAGCTCTCGAGGCTGCTCAACGGCGCTGCCGGGACGCCGAAGGGCCGCATCGACCGGTGCGGGATCTCGCCCGACGGTCTCGCCGAGCTGGCCGGCCTCGTGGAGGGCGGTGAGATCTCCGGCACGAGCGCGAAGGAGGCCCTCACCGTCGCCTTCGAGACCGGCGAGGCGCCGGCCGCGGTCGTCGCGTCGCGCGGCATGCGGCGGATCTCGGACACGGCAGCTCTCTCGGCGATCGTCGACGCGACGCTCGCGGAGCACCCGGACGCGGTCTCGGACTACCGGGCGGGCAAGGCGCAGGCCGTCGGTTTCCTCGTGGGCCAGGTCATGAAGAGCACCAAGGGTCAGGCGAACGCGGCGGCTGCCGGCGCCGCGATCCGCGAGCGACTCGACGGCGCGCCGGAGGCCGGCGCGTCGCCGACTGAACCCTGAGGAGCCTCGTCGGCGGCAGCAGCCTTCTTGGCGACGAACTCAAGCGTCTCCTGCGCCTTGCCGGAGGCCGCCTCTACGCCGGACTTTGTGGCGTCGGCCGCCTTGTCGACGGCGGCGTGACCGGCAGGC
>JBAWVU010000383.1:0-2889 GCA_037147135.1 Chloroflexota bacterium | reverse complement strand
CCTGCGCCAGGCCGGGCGGCTCCGCGCGGCGCCAGCCCTCGGAGGCCGTCACCGCCTCGTAGCCGCGCGCGAGCCGGAACAGGTCGAGCTCGCTCCACGGCCGGCCGATGAGCTGGAGGCCCACCGGCAGCCCGTCCGCGAGCCCGCACGGGATCGAGACCCCCGGCAGGCCGGCCATGCTCACCGGCAGAGTGCAGATATCGGTCAGGTACATCGCGACGGGATCCGAGAGCTTCGCGCCGAACGGCCACGCGACGCCCGGGCTCGTGGGTGCGACGATGGAGTCCACGCCGGAAGCCCAGACGGCATCGAAGTCGGCGTTGATGAGCGTCCGGACCTTCTGTGCCTTGCCGTAGAAGGCGTCGTAGTAGCCGGCCGAGAGCGCGTAGGTCCCGAGCATGATCCGACGCTTGACCTCCGGCCCGAACCCCTCGCCGCGCGTCGCGAGGTAGTCCGCGAGGACGTCACCATCGCGCCGGGACAGCCCGTACCGGACGCCGTCGTAGCGGGCGAGGTTCGCGCTCGCCTCCGCCGGGGCGACTATGTAGTACGTGGCGAGCCCGTAGTCCGTGTGCGGGAGCGAGACCTCCTCGACGGTCGCGCCGGCACCCTCGAGCGTCGCGACCGCCTCGCGGATCCGCGCCTCCGTCCCCGGCTCCATCCCCGCTGCGAAGTACTCGCGCGGCAGCCCGAGCCGCTTCCCGCGGAGCCCCGCGGCTGCCTCGTCGTCCGACGCGGGAAGGGCGAGGAGATCGACCGGGACCGGGACCGGGGCGGAGGTCGAGTCCCGGTCGTCCCGCCCGGCGACCGCGTGGAGGAGCGCCGCCGCGTCCCGCACGTCGCGTGCCAACGGGCCGACCTGGTCGAGCGACGACGCGAACGCGACGATGCCGTACCGGCTCACGCGCCCATACGTGGGCTTCATCCCGACGACCCCGCACAGGGACGCCGGCTGGCGGACGGAGCCACCGGTGTCGGTCCCGATCGCGAGCGGGGCGTGGAATGCCGCGACCGCCGCCGCCGAGCCGCCGGACGAGCCTCCGGGGACCCGGTCGAGGTCCCACGGGTTCGCCGTGGGGCCGTACGCCGAGTGCTCCGTCGACGAGCCCATCGCGAACTCGTCCATGTTCGTCTTGCCGAGGATCACGGCGCCGACAGCGCGGAGCCGCTCCGTGATATGCGCGTCGTACGGGGACGTGTACCCGGCGAGGATGCGCGACCCCGCCGTGCACTGGCCGCCGCGGACGGAGACGAGGTCCTTGAGCGCGACCGGGATGCCGTGGAGCGGGTGGAGCGCGGCGAGGGCTGCCGGACCCTCCGCCCGCGCTGCGGCGAGCGCCGCGTCGGCCGCCGCGGCCTGTGCGTCCGCCGAGGGTCGGTCGATGGCGAGCCAGGCGTGGATGACCCGGTCCTCCGCCTCGATCGCGTCGAGGTGCGCGGCCGCGAGCTCCCGCGACGTGAATGCTCCGGCTCGCAGGCCGGCGGCCATCGCGTGCGCCCCGAGTCGCGTGAGGCCGCCCGTCACCGGTCAGTCACCGGTCAGTCACCGCCGAGGATCGCCGGCACGACGATCAGCCCGTCGATGACCTCGGGCGCGTTCGCGAGCACGTCGGCGACCGCCAGGGAGCCGCGCGGCTCGTCCGCCCGGAGGATGTTCTCCAGCTCGATCGTCTGCGCCGTCGGCGCGATCGCGTCGGTGTCCAGCTCGGAGAGCTTCGCGTACTGGTCGAGGATGTGGTTCAGCTGCCCTTGGAGCCGCTCGACCTCCGCGTCGGAGAGCCCGAGGCGTGCGAGCAGCGCGACGTGCTCGACGTCGGACCGGGTGAGGGTGGCCATCGCCCGATGATACCGGACGGGGCCGGGTACCCTGCGGGCGTGGGCATCGAGATCCGACCGATGGGGCCGGCCGACGTGGACGCGGCGGCCGACGCACTCCTCCGCGGCGATTGGGGTGATCGGCGGTCGTGGTTCGCCTTCGCGGCGGCCCACGCCCAGTGCGGTCCGGTCGTCGCGGTGGAGGACGGTGGACCGATCGTGGGGACGGGCGTCGGCACCGTGAACGGACCGGTCGGCTGGGTCGGGACGATCTTCGTGGCACCCGAGCGGCGGCGCCGCGGCCTGGGGCGCGCGCTCACCGATCGCGTCTGTGACGCGCTCACGGCGAGCGGGTGCCGGACGCTCGCGCTTGTCGCGACAACGGACGGTCGGCCGCTGTACGAGCGGATGGGGTTCGAGGTCGTGGACTGGTACGCCACCGTCGAGCGCGACGGCACCGGGCCGGAGTGGCCGGCGGGTCCGTGGGGACCGGCGAGCGACGGGCCGACCGACGCCGTCGACCATGACCCCGCCACGCGCACGATCGCCCCGTTCAGGGCCGCGGACATCGCCGATGCGGCCGCACTCGACCGCGCCGCGACAGGCGAGGACCGGGAGCACCTGCTCGCGGCGTTCGCGGGAGTCCCCGGAGGCCTGGCGCTGCGTTCGGCGGACGGCCGCCTGCGCGCGTTCCTCCTCCGGACGCCATGGGGCGGGGGTGCCACGATCGCACCCGACCCGGCGGACGCGCGCCTCATCCTGCGAGCCCGCCTGCGGGCTGCGCCGGCCGGGCACCGCGTGCGAGCCGGGGTGCTCGCCTCGAACGAGGCCGGCCTCGCCCTGCTCCGGGCCGACGGCTGGACGGACGCGTGGACCGCGCCAAGGCTGGCACGCGGCGCCGCGATCGACGCGCCCCTCTCCGCGATCTGGGGGCAATTCAGTCATGGGCTCGGCTGACGGGGCGAGCGGCCCTCAGCCCTCCGGGGACGGCGCCTCTCCCGCGAGCAGCCGACGGAACCCGTCCCCGTCGAGCACCGGCACCCCGAGCCCCTGCGCCTTCGCGAGCTTCGAGCC
>JBAWVU010000382.1:0-2926 GCA_037147135.1 Chloroflexota bacterium | reverse complement strand
GACTTGACCTGCGCAGCCGGCCGCCCCCTGCCGGCTTGACGTCGCGCGAACCGCCGCCGACAACGGGTCGCGTGGTCCTCGTCTTCGCTGGCGGCGACGCGGCGCCGTCCCCTGATCACGCGCCGGAGATGCCCGGGGAAGTGCCATCAGCCCGTTCCGATCCGGGAGAAGGTGGCGTCGAACCGTTCGCGGTCAGGCAGGGGAGGCGCGCGACACGTGCTCAGCGAAGGCCGTCAGGCGCTGACGAACCCTTCGATGACTCGCTCGCTGAACCGTTCCCTCGACAACGGCTGCCGCCGCCGTGGGGTGACCGGTTCGCCGCACGTGCCGGCTTCGACCCGCGTGCGCTTGCCAGGTCGTACCGCCGGTTCCGCATCTCCCCGCGCCGCATCCAGACCTCGCGCGAGGTGAGCGATCTGCCCGACCGTGAGCTGACGCGCGTTGGCCTCTGCCCGGCCTGACGCCTCGGCCGGGCGCGCCCCGCGGCCGGGACCTGGAGGCTCCACGGGCCGACGAAGGAGGTTCGGACGTACTGTTCGAATCTGGTCAGATCGAGCCGGGCGATGCCGACGGAGACCGCGAAGGCGGCCCCTCCCAAGTGATGGAGACACGATGAGCACGGCCCCGAGGACGGACACGCGGTCGCCTGCGCGGCACCTTGCCGACAGCCACGATCTGATCCGCGTGCACGGTGCGCGTGTGAACAACCTCAAGGATGTCAGCGTCGAGCTCCCGAAGCGCCGGCTGACGGTGTTCACCGGCGTCTCCGGCTCGGGCAAGAGCTCGCTGGTGTTCGCCACGATCGCCGCGGAGTCGCAGCGGATGATCAACGAGACGTACAGCGCCTTCGTGCAGGGCTTCATGCCGACGCTGGCGCGGCCCGAAGTCGACGTGCTCGACGGGCTGACGACAGCGATCATCGTCGACCAGGAGCGGATGGGCGCCAACGCCCGCTCGACCGTCGGCACCGTCACCGACGCCAACGCGATGCTGCGCATCCTCTTCAGCCGGCTCGGGCAGCCGCACATCGGCTCGCCGCAGGCGTTCTCCTTCAATGTCGCCTCGGCCCACGGCGTCGGGTCGGCCATCGTCGAGCGTGGGTCCGCCAAGGCGGTGCGACGGAGCTTCTCCATCACCGGCGGCATGTGCCCGCGCTGCGAGGGCATGGGCAGCGTGACCGACGTCGACCTGTCTGCGCTGTACGACGACACCAAGTCGCTCAACGAGGGTGCGCTCACGATCCCCGGCTACAGCGTCGACGGCTGGTACGGCCGCGTCTTCAGCGGCTGCGGCTTCTTCGACGCCGACAAGCCGATCCGCGACTTCACCCGGAAGGAGCTGGACGACCTCCTGTACAGGGAGCCGACCAGGATCAAGGTCGACAACATCAACCTGACGTACGAGGGTCTGATCCCGAGGATCCAGAAGTCGTTCCTGTCCAAGGACGTCGACGCGATGCAGCCGCACATCCGCGCGTTCGTGGAGCGGGCGATGACGTTCACCGCCTGCCCCGAGTGCGCCGGCACCCGGCTCAACGAGGGTGCTCGATCGTCGAAGATCAAGGGGGTCAACATCGCCGACGCCTGCGCCATGCAGATCAGCGACCTGGCCGCGTGGGCGCGCGGCCTGGACGAGCCGTCGGTGGCGCCGCTGCTGGGGGCCCTGCGGCTGAGCCTCGACTCGTTCGTGGAGATCGGGCTGGGCTACCTCTCGCTCGACCGGCCGTCGGGCACGCTGTCGGGCGGCGAGGCGCAGCGCGTCAAGATGATCCGCCACCTCGGGTCCTCGCTCACCGACGTCACCTACGTCTTCGACGAGCCCACCATCGGACTGCACCCTCACGACATCGCGCGGATGAATGATCTGCTGCTGCAGCTGCGCGACAAGGGCAACACCGTGCTCGTGATCGAGCACAAGCCGGAGACGATCGAGATCGCCGACCACGTCGTCGATCTTGGCCCGGGCGCCGGCGCCGCCGGTGGCGAGGTGGTCTTCGAGGGCACGGTCGAGGGGCTGAGCGCCAGCGGCACGCTGACCGGGCGCCACCTCGGCGACCGGGCGACCCTGAAGACGACGGTGCGCACGCCGACGGGTGTGCTGGAGGTGCGCGGCGCCACCGCCCACAACCTGCAGGACGTCGATGTCGACATCCCTCTCGGCGTGCTGGTGGTGGTGACCGGCGTGGCGGGGTCGGGCAAGAGCTCCCTGGTGGGCGGCTCGGTGTCCGGGCGGGACGGAGTGGTGTCGGTCGACCAGACCCCGATCCGTGGCTCGCGACGGAGCAACCCGGCGACGTACACCGGACTGCTCGACCCGATCCGCAACGCGTTCGCGAAGGCCAACGGTGTCAAGCCGGCGCTGTTCAGCGCCAACTCCGAGGGCGCCTGCCCCACCTGCAACGGCGTCGGCGTCACCTACACGGAGCTCGGGTTCATGGACAGGTTCGCCACCACCTGCGAGGAGTGCGAGGGGAAGCGGTTCGGGGCGGCCGTGCTCGACTATCACCTCGGCGGCCGCGACATCAGCGACGTGCTCGCGATGTCGGTGACCGAGGCCGAGGAGTTCTTCGGCGCCGGGGAGGCGCGCACGGCGGCCGCGCATGCCATCCTCGACCGGCTCGCCAAGGTCGGGCTCGGCTACCTCACCATCGGCCAGCCGCTCACCACGCTGTCCGGCGGCGAGCGGCAGCGGCTCAAGCTCGCCACCCACATGGCCGGGAAGGGCGGCGTCCTCGTCCTCGACGAGCCGACGGCCGGCCTTCACCTCGCCGATGTCGAGCAGCTGCTCGGCCTGCTCGACCGGCTCGTCGACTCCGGCAAGTCGGTCATCGTCATCTCGCACCACCAGGCAGTCATGGCACACGCCGACTGGATCATCGACCTCGGCCCCGGCGCCGGCCACGACGGCGGCCGGATCGTCTTCGAGG
>JBAWVU010000381.1:0-2939 GCA_037147135.1 Chloroflexota bacterium | reverse complement strand
CGCCGGCACCGGCGTGGCCATTCCCGCCGGCGCCGGTGTGGCATCGGGGGCGGCGCGGAGCGTGGAGGGCGGCCCCCGATGCCCGCGGGGCGCGCGGCGGGGCGGGTGGCCGCTGCGCGCCCCGGGCGCGGAATGCGGCCTCCGGAGCCCGCGGTCGCTACTCGATCCGGGCGCGGCCCGCGCCGTCCGTCACGACGAGTCCGTCGGCCTCCAGGCCGGCGAGCGCCTCGCGGACCGCGGCGCCGTCGTGGTAACCGCGCGGGCCTTCGATCGCGATCCACCCGTCGCCGCCTCGCGCGATCTCGGCGAGCAGCCGACCCCTGAGCCAGCGCCGCGTCTGCCGGAAGGGCGTGGCCGGCGACCGGGGCCGGACCTGCTCGCCCGGGGTGCCTCGCGAGGCGCACCACCCGGCGATCGGGCACTCGCCGCATCCCGGCGCGCGGCGCCGGCACACGGTCGCGGCGAGGTCCATCGCCGCGTGCGCCCAGTCGCCCGGCCGGCCCGGGTCGACCAGCGCGTCGGCGGCCTTCTGCGCCGCGGCGGGGGAAAGGGTCGCGCCCGCCAGGCGCTCGACGAGGCGGCGAACGTTCACGTCGACCGCCGCGACCGGGAGGCCGAACGCGAGCGCGGCGACGGCGCGTGCCGTGTACGGCCCGACTCCGGGGAGCGCGTCGAGGTCGGTCACCGTCGAGGGGACGCGTCCGGCGTGGTGCTCCACGATGACCCGGGCGGCGTCCCGAAGCGCGACGGCGCGCCGGTTGTACCCGAGACCGGCCCACGCGAGGATCACGTCGCGGAGCGGCGCCTCGGCGAGCGCGGTCGGCGTCGGGAATGCGGCGATGAACCGCTCCCAGTTCGCCCCGACCCGCGCGATCTGCGTCTGTTGGGACATGACCTCGGCGACGAGGATCGCCCATGGGTCGTCGGCGGCCCGGATCGGGAGGCTGCGGGCCCGGATCGCATACCAGTCGAGCAGTGCGACGGCGAGTGCGTTCGCCGCGATGGTCGGCGCTGACCGCGAAGGCGCCGTGCCGCCACTCGCAGTCGCGGGCAGCTCCCGCGGCGGGTACCCCTGCGTCCGATCCACGGTCGGAAAGGGTAGCCCGTGATCGAAGCCGGCGATCCGTGCCGGGCGGATCGTCCGGACGATCGTCAGGGGCCCGCTGCCCGGCCCCGGGTGACCGGCCGCGCATCGCGCAGCGGTGCCCCGGGACGTCCGACCCGCGCGCCGGTACGCTAGAAGGGCGATGCCCACCTCTGCCCCCGACCCGCTCGACCGATCCGCGCAGGCGCCGCTCCCCGCCGACGACCCGACGATCCTCGAGGTCGGCCTCGACCGGCTCGCTGCCCGATGGGCGGAGGCATCCGGCCGGCTCCCGATGAATGCCGAGCAGATGTCCGGGGCCGACCGGCGCGCACAGGCCCGCGGGGTCCCGGGACTCGTCCTCATGGAGCATGCGGGCGCGGCCGCTGCGGCAGTCGCCGCCGCGCTCATCCGCGAGGAGGGCCGCGACGCGACGGCCCCGGTCCTCGTCCTCGCGGGACCCGGCAACAACGGGGGCGACGGGTTCGTCGTCGCCCGCCGGCTGGCCCGGGCGGGCGGTCGCGTCATCGTGGCGCTCGTCTCGGTCGCGGATCGACCCGGGACGCCCGACGCCGCGGTGAACTGGGAACGGCTCGCGCATGAAGAGCGGACCACGCTCGTCCACTGCCCCGCGCCTCGCGACATCAAGGTGCTCGAGCCCGGGATCGCGCGGGCCGCGCTCGTCGTCGACGCGCTCCTGGGGACGGGCGTCTCGGGACCGCTCCGCGAGCCTATCCGGTCGGCCGTCCTCCTGGTCCGTGCCGCGCGGCGGCTCGGGGTGCCGATCCTCGCGATCGACACGCCCACCGCGGTCGACCTGACGAGCGGGGACCCGTCCGACCCCGTCGTCCGCGCGACCGCGACCATCACCTTCCATCGGCCCAAGGCCGGGCTGCTCACCAGCCGCGGCGCCGCGCTGGCGGGCCGCGTACTCGTCGCGCCGATCGGGATCCCATCCGAGGCGGACCGCGGATGAGCGCCGGAACGAGCCGTGGCGGGCCGCGGACGAGCGCCGGACCGGTCCGCGGCGAGCCGCGGACGAGCGGCTGAGGCACCGGCGATGCCCGCGATCGAGGTCCAGGTCCGCTGCGCCGAGGGGCTGCACGCGCGACCTGCCTTCCTCCTCGTCCGCACGGCGACGGAGCTCGATGCCGAGATCCGCGTCGCCCGCGCGGATGACCCCTCCGCCGTACCAGCCGACGCGCGGAGCATCATCGCCGTCCTCGCGCTCGGCATCCGCTCCGGCGACCGCGTGCGCGTCGAGGCGGATGGTCCGGACGCTGCCGTCGCACTCGAGGCCGTCGCGGCGCTGCTGGAGGACGAGACCCCGGCCAGCGCCGCGTCCACGGGCGTGTCATGACGGGCGTGATCCGCGGCCTCCCGGCTGCTCCGGGGGTCGTGACCGGTCCCGTCTGGCGCTACCGCGGCGACGCCGGCGTCCCGGGCTCCGCGGCTGCCGAGCCCTCGCTCGCCACGGCGGCGCGCGTCGCGGCGGAGCGTCTCCGCGCGCTTGCTGCCGACCTCCGAGCGCACGGGCGGCCCGACGAGGCGGGGATCCTCGAGGCGCAGGCGCTCATGGCGACCGACCCTGCGCTGCTGGGTGACGCCGATCGGCGGATCGCGCTCGGGGAGTCCGCGGACGCCGCGATCCGTGCCTCGGGCACGAGCGCCGCGGCGCGGCTCACGGCGGCCGGCGATCCGCTCATCGCCGCGCGCGCGGCGGACGTCCTCGACGTGGCCGACCGTCTCGCCCGCCTCCTCACCGGGGCCGCCCCGGTCGCGCCGGAACGACCGTCGATCGCCGTGGCGGACGACCTGCCGCCGTCGGTCCTGGCCGAGCTTCCCGGCCGGCTGC
>JBAWVU010000380.1:0-2950 GCA_037147135.1 Chloroflexota bacterium | reverse complement strand
GCGCGGCCCAGGGCGGGACTGCGACGAAGGCGACGTCCGGGCGGAGCTCGTCGAGCATCCGGTCGAGGTCGCCGACAGCGTATGCGGGCGCACCCCGCGGCTCGGCGACAGCTCGGGCGCTCGCCCGGCTGCCCGACGCGACGCCGACGAGGCGAGTGCGGCCGAGCCGCTCGAGCGCACCGAGGTGGTAGCCGCTGATCCAGCCGGCCCCGACCAGGACGAGCCTGAGATCGTCGTGACGCGTCGGAGATGCGGGAGGTGCCATACCGTCAATATGCCACGGTCGGCCGCGTGCCCGATACCGGATGCGCCCACGAACGGCTCCAGACCGGCGCAGCCGCCCGTCCCGGTACCGGAGTCCCCGACAGGCTCGATGACCGTCGCCTACATGGTGAGGCGACATGGGGGAAGGCGGGGTCATGCGCTCGCCTGTCGGTCGCCGCGCTCTCGCCTCGGCGGACCTCGGGATCCGCCCGGGGAACCTGCAGGGAAATCGGACCGTCGGTGATGGCATGAGGAGCGTCCTGGTCTCACTCGCGACGCTCGCCGTGGTCGTCGCGGGGTGCGCGACATCCCCATCCCCTTCGTCATCTCCGCCGTGGCCGCCGGCGGCCGCCTCGCCCGAGGTCATCTGCGACACCGCGCGGCCCCAGCCGACGCCGGGCCTGACGTGCGGCCCGGCCATCGCTGCCGCGGCGGCCGCGCTCGCCCCGGCCCATCCGCCGATCGTCCGTACGGAGTTCCGCTGGGGTGGCCTCTGCCCGCCCGGCGCGCCGTGCGCTCCCCCGCTCGGGAGCGACGGCATCGTGATCGTCGACTTCGCGAGCGGGCCCGCGGTGGTCGTCTACGTGAGCGCCGGGTCGGGCGGCGTCGTGACGGCGAGCTCACCGGCTCCCTACCCATGGGGCTACTGACGCGCGCGGGGCCCACGGCTCTGGCGGCTCCAGACCGAGCGCGAACGCCACGCGCGTCACGACGGCCTTCCCCCGGGACGCTCCCGCGCGGGTTGGTCCGCGCCACTGGCCCGGGGCGGTCCCGACGGGCACGCACCTTCGGCGGCGCGTCCACGTCACCGCATCGACGACCGTAGCCGTCCACCTGGACCCGGCGATGGTGGGCGCGGTGACGAGGGAGCGATCGTGCCGGAGTCGCCGCGGACCGCCCGGGCACAAGGGGTCCGTTCCGAACGGCCCGTCGGGTCGCAGCCCATCCACCGCGCGGTCGCTGATCCGCAAACCCACACCGCGTCCAGCGGCACCGCGCTGAACCGCACGGTCCTGCAGGAACCGCGATCTCCCTCAGGCCACGAGGCGCGGTCCCTCGAGGTCGGAGGCCGTCCTGGTTGCGTCGTCGATCGCGTCCATGACCTCCTCTGTGAGTCTGGGGACGATCTCGATCGCCTTCATGTTCTCGGTCACCTGGGAGGCGCGGCTGGCGCCGGTGATGACGCTGCTCACGTTCGGGTTCTTCAGGAGCCAGGCGATGGCGAGCTGCGCGGTCGTCGCCCCGAGATCCGCCGCGATCGGCGCGAGGCGCCGGACGGCCTCCATGCGCTCCGGCGTGAGACCAGGCTGGAGCCAGGCGTAGTCCGGCAGCGCCATCCGGGAGTCCGCCGGGATGCCGTCGGCGTACTTGCCCGTCAGGAGCCCCGACGCGAGCGGGCTGAACGTCGTGAGCCCGAGGCCGATCCCGGGGTAGAGCCGCGCGAACTCCTGCTCGACCTTGCGGCGATTGAACAGGCTGTACTCGGGCTGCTCCATCTGCGGCTTGTGCAGGTGGTGCATCTCGGCGATCGCCCAGGCCTCGCGGATCTCCTCGGCGCTCCATTCCGACGTGCCCCAGTACAGCGCCCTGCCGCTCTCGACCATCTGGTGCATCGACCAGACCGTCTCCTCGACGGGCGTCTCGGGATCCGGCCGGTGGCAGTAGACGAGGTCGATGTAGTCGAGACCGAAGCGCCGCAGGGCACCGTCGATCCCCTCGCGGAGCTTCTTCCGGTTGAGGGAGTCCTTCTCGTTGGGTCCATCGTGGATCCCGAAGAAGATCTTCGTCGACACGACATAGCTGGCCCGCCGCCAGCCGAGCTGCCGCAGCGCCTCGCCGCCGATCTCCTCCGCCCGGCCCCCGGCGTAGACCTCGGCGTTGTCGAAGAAGTTCACGCCCGCGTCCCACGCGGCCGTCATGCACGCCATCGCCTCCGGGACGCCGAGCTGGTTCCCGTAGCTCACCCACGCCCCGTACGAGAGGGCGCTCACCTTGAGCCCTGCGCTCCCGAGCCTTCGGTACTCCACCGGTCCCCCCTTCGGGATCGTCCTCACATGACGGGTCCCACGATCAGTGCGCCGACCATCGTGCCATGGCTGAAGTCCCGCCGTTCGCGACAAGCGGGGCCTGCGCAACGCCCTGTCGCTGGGTCGGTCTCGCCAGTGGCTCGGCGCGGTCCCGGCGGCCGGAATGCTGGCCGCGCGTCAGAGCCTCCCGCCCTCAGGAGCCGAGAGTCCGTGACGGCCCTCGCCTCACGCAATGGCTGTCTGACCCGACAGGCGCACTGAGGCACCTCGCAGGCCGACCACGGACGACTGGCTGACGTGACTCGGACGCTTCCCCGCGGGCTGGCCTACCGCCTGCCCCCGGCCTCGGTGTTCCGTCGCCCGAAGGGGACGTGCGCGCCGCGGCGAGCGGCGGGAGCGCGGCCTATCGCGCGGGTGGGAGCGCCTCGGCGAGGAAGGCGAGGACGCGCGCGGTGTACCCCGTCGGGTCGGCGCCGTAGGCGGTCGTGTGGCCGCCCCCGGGGACGATCCAGAGGGCGGCTCCGCCCGGTGCGGCGGCGGCGAGCGCCTCCGCGTCCGACACCGGGACGACGGCATCGTCCGCGCCGGCGATGAAGAACAGCGGCCGCGGCGGCATCGCGCGCACGGCCGCCACCGGCACGACGGTCGCCGGATCGGTC
>JBAWVU010000379.1:0-2966 GCA_037147135.1 Chloroflexota bacterium | reverse complement strand
GCCCACGGCAAGGGTGTCCCGGCACGCCTGCAGCTGTACGTCGACGGCGCGCTGGTCGCCAGCGCCGACGCGCCGCACACGACCCCGTTCATGTTCAACCCCGGCGGCGTCAGCTGCGGCCACAACCCCGGATCTCCCGTGACCCCGGAGTACACGAGCCCGTTCACGTTCACCGGCCGCCTCGAGAAGGTGGTCCTGGACGTCAGCGGGGAGCTGATCGTGGATTCCGACGCCGAGCTCCGGATGCACATGGCACGCCAGTAGACTTCGCGCCCACGGCATGGTGGGTCGCATCGGACGTCGCAGTGCGAGAGGCACGGCCGCCGCGGACGCACTGAAGGTCAGGATCGACAGAGGAGCAGGATGAGCCCGAAGGACTTCTACGCGACGCAGCTCCGGGTGCTGTGGGAGTGGCGAGGCGGTCGACGGGCGCTGGTCAAGCGTCTGCTCGTCACGCTGCTCGTTTCGGCCTTCGCGTTCTACGCGACCGCGTGGCTCATGCCGAGCATCGCGCTCGACAGGTTCGTCGACGGCGTCCTCGTCGTCATCCTCATGGCGATCCTCAACGCCGTCGTCCGGCCGCTCGTCCTCGCGTTCGTCGCGCCACGGTCGCTCATCCTCACGGGGATCGCCGTGCTCGTCCTCCAGGTGCTCGTGTTCCTGGTGTCCGCGAACCTCGTCCCCGGGGTCCACGTCGGCGGCCTCTTCTCAGCCCTCGTCGGCTCGTTCATCTACGCGATCATCAACACCGTCTTCACCGCGATCCTCGGCATCGACAGCGGCGACTCCTTCTACGGCCTGTTGATCCAGAGCCTGCTGCAGAAGCGGGCGGGACCAGGAACGGACCAGCCCGGCCTCGTCATCGTCCAGATCGACGGCCTCGCGTACCCGATCCTCGCCGGCCGCGTCCGGGCCGGGTCGGTCAACACGATGGCGGGCTGGGTACGCGATGGCAGCCACACGCTGTCGCGCTGGGAGGCCATCCTGCCGTCGATGACCTCGGCGAGTCAGGCCGGCATCCTCCACGGCAACAATGACGGGATCCCTGCCTTCCGCTGGTACGAGCGCGATCGCGAGCACCTCATGGTGTCGAGCAACCCGGTCGACGCGGGCGAGATCGTCCGTCGCGTCTCGAATGGCGAGGGCCTGCTCTCCAACAATGGGGCGAGCATCTGCAACCTCATGACCGGGGACGCCACCCGCTCCTACCTGACGACCGCGGCTATCAAGGACGAGTCCCAGGGCATCGGCGAGAGCAAGGCGTTCCTCGGCTTCTTCCTCAGCCCGAGCGGGTACCTGCGCTCGCTCAGCCTCTTCCTCGGCGAGTTCGTCAAGGAGCTGTACCAGGCGCGCCGGACGCGCCGGTCCGGGATCCGGCCCCAGATGCACCGCGGGACGAAGTACGCCGGCATGCGGGCCGCGAGCAATGTCCTGCTCCGCGACGTCAACACGTCACTGATCATCGAGGAGATGTACCGCGGCACGAACGTCATCTACGCCGACTTCACCGACTACGACGAGCTCGCGCACCATTGCGGGCCGGAGCGTGTCGAGTCGTTCGAGGCGCTCGACGGAGTGGACCGTGCCATCGCGACGCTCGAGAAGGCCGCGAAGGATGCCCCCCGACCGTATCGCTTCATCGTCCTCTCCGACCACGGACAGAGCCTCGGCGCCACGTTCAAGCAACGCTACGGCGCCAGCCTCGGCGAGGTCGTCCGCGACCTCATGGCCGGCCGTGCGACTCTCGTCCAGGCGACGACGACGGCGGAGGGCTCGACGTTCGTCAACTCGTTCCTTTCCGAGATCACCCGGAGCCGTGGGATCGGCCCCAGCGTCGCTCGCGCCGCGTTGGCAGGCCGGACGAGAGACGGAGTCGTCGACCTCGACGCCGAGGAGGTCCCGCCGCCCGCGGACCCGTCGACGATCTCCGTCGTGGGCTCGGGCAACCTCGGCCTCGTGTGGTTCACGGGGCACGACCACCGCCTCACGGTCGAGGAGCTCGAGGAGCTCCACCCGAACCTCGTCGCGACGCTCGCCGCGCACCCCGGAGTGGCGATGCTCATGGTCCGCTCGAGCGAGGCGGGTGCGGTCGTCTTCGGCCCGAAAGGTGTCCGGTACCTTGACGAGGACCGAGTCGAGGGCGTGGACCCCACCACTCTGTTCGGGCCGCACACCATCATGAGCATGAAGCGCGAGGACGCGATGGTCCACGCGCCGGACCTCTTGCTCATCAGCCAGTACGACCCCGAGCTTGGCGAGGTCGCCGCCTTCGAGGAGCTCATCGGCTCCCATGGCGGGCTCGGCGGCCCGCAGACCGAGCCGTTCGTCCTCCACCCGGTCGACTGGGAGCTCGACGAGGCCGTCCCGCTCGGCGCTCCGGCCATCTATCGCAACATCCGGCGGTGGCTCGATTCGATCGGGATCCAGCTCGGAAGCGGCCCCGCGAGCGGCGCTACGGCGGCGACGCGACACCATGATGGGATCTCGCAATGACCGGCCCGACGAACGCCCCGCGACCCTCGAAGAAGGCCGTCCCAGACGAGAGGACCGCCGCGGCGTACGACGCCGCCTGGGCGCCCGCGCCGCCGGCGGGTCCCGCCTGGACCGCACGGCCGTGGGTTCACCCTGCAGAGCGAGCCGAGGCGGGCAAGGCAGCGCGCGTGCACGTCCCGCGGGTGAGCCATGCCGGGTTCACGCCCCGGCCCGACCGCGACCCGATCGCGATCCTCGAGGCGCAGGAGGCGGATCGCCTGGCGCACCTTGTCCCGCTCCGACACGAGCGGATGGCCGCGTCGCCGTTCGCGTACTACCGGGGCACGCCCGCGGTCATGGCGTTCGACCTCGCGGACACGCCCCGGACCGAGATCGAGGTCCAGGCGAGCGGCGACGCCCACATCTCCAACTTCGGCCTGTTCGCGTCCCCGGAGCGGACGCTCGTCTTCGACGCGAACGACTTCGACGAGACG
>JBAWVU010000378.1:0-2975 GCA_037147135.1 Chloroflexota bacterium | reverse complement strand
CGTGAGGATCGTGCGGATCGACTCGGGCGGGACGTTCGAGATCTCCGCGAGCTCGCGGCGGATCCGCGCGAGGAGCCCGCTCGCGAGGGCCTGGTAGCCGAAGACCGTCCCGGCCTGGATCGCGCTCACCGTGTCGCGACCGATCGCCCGCTCCGGCGCCCGGAGCTCCACGCGGGGGAGCTTCGCCGTCCGCGCCGCGAGCGCCTCGAGCCCCAGCTCCAGGCCGGGTGCGATCGCTCCGCCGACGTATGCGCCGTCCGGGGCGACTACGTCGAACGTGGTGGCGGTACCGAAGTCGACGACGATCGCCGGCGCGCCGTAGAGGCGGGCGGCCGCGAGCGCGTTGACGAGGCGATCCGCGCCGACCTCCGCGGGGCGATCCACGCGGACCGCGATCGGGACCGTCCCGGTCGCCGCGATGAGCAGCGGGAGCGAGCGACGCTCGGCCAGCCGCTCGAGCGCGGCGGTGACGGACGGGACGACCGACGCGAGGACGAAGGCCGAGGCGTCGGCGATCGACGTGCCGTCGAGGCCGAGAAGGCCGTCGAGGAGCACCTCGAGCTCGTCAGGGGTGAGTGCCCGCCGGGTGGCGGCACGCCGCGTCGCGACGAGGGTGCCGTGGCGCGCGATCCCGATGGTGAGGTTCGTGTTCCCGGCGTCGAGGAGGAGGAGCATGGCTCCATGGTAGTGGCGGAGGCACCGGAGCCGCTCCGCGCACCGGCCGGCCGGGCGTCCGGGTCGATCCGCCGACCGTCGCGCCTCGGGCGTGTGGCGCCGACCCGGGGCGGGTACCATCCGCTCGGTCCCGCGCCGACGGCCGCTCGCCGCGTCGCCGCGAGGCCGGAGGGAGGCGCCCCGTCCGATGGCCGCGAAGTTCTTCGTCAACAGCGGGATCGTCACGGGTCGGGCGGACATCCTCAACCTCCTCCGACCGCTCCTCAAGCAGACCGTCAGCTACACGTATCTCCGCGGGCGCGAGGTCGTCACGGCAGGCACCGGCTGGGTCGAGCGGATCGTCAGCGACGAGCCGGAGACGTCGACGTACTTCACCCCCCTCGTCGTCTGCCTCAACATCGACTCCTTCGAGCACCTCGAGTTCGAGACACGTCCCGACCAGCTGCTCTCCTACACGCTCGTGCAGGGTGACGAGCGCGTCCGCATCGAGTTCGCGTCGCTCGACCGGGCCGCCGGATCGAGTGGCGACCGCCAGCTCACGCTCCCCGACGACTCCTTCGTCCAGATGGAGCTGACCGGGCTCGAAGCGGACGACGCCTGAGCGAACGGGACGGTCCCGGCCGGACGTCGCGTTTCCGCTACGCTTCGGCCGATGTTCGACCGCACTGCGCTGCCCGACGGGCCGCGCGTCATCACTGCCCGTGTCCCGGGGACGCGCTCGGTCTCGCTCGCCGCCTACGTCCTGGTGGGCTCGCGCCTGGAGCCGCCCGAGCTCGCGGGCGCGGCCCACTTCATGGAGCACCTGACGTTCAAGGGGACCGCCTCCTACCCGACGACGCGCGCCCTCTCCGAAGCGATCGAGGGGGTCGGCGGGAGCTTCAACGCGGCGACGGACCGGGAGTCCACCGTCTACTGGGCGCACGTCCCGCTCCGCGACGCCCGACGCGCGATGAGCGTCATCGGGGAGCTCGTGACGAAGCCGATCCTCGATGCCCGCGAGATCGCGCGCGAGAAGGACGTCATCGTAGAGGAGATCCGCTCCTACCAGGACGATCCCGCGGAGCTCGTCGCTATCCTCTTCGACCGCGCGATGTTCGGCGAAGGGCCGCTCGGCCGTGAGATCGCCGGTGACGAGGCGACCGTCCGCGGCCTCACGCCGCAGGCGATCCGCGCCTTCTGGTCCGCGGGGTACGGGCCGTCGGGCATGGTCGTCTCGGTCGTCGGCGACCTCCCGCACGAGGAGGCCGTCGGGCTGGTCGGCGAGTGCTTCGGGACCGGGGGGCGACCGATCCCCCGCCCGGAGCCGGCGCCGGTCCTCCCGGCCGGCGATCGTCTCATCGTCGCGCGCCGCGACACCGCCCAGGCGCAGCTCTGCGTCGGCGTGCCCGCGCTCCGGCGCGACCACCCCGACCAGTGGATCCTCGAGGTGCTCAACGGCGTCCTCGGCGAGGGGATGAGCAGCCGGCTCTTCCTCACCGTCCGCGAGGAGCGCGGCCTCGCCTACGACGTCCACTCGGACCTCGTCGACTATGCCGATGCCGGGGCGCTCATCGTGAGCGCGGGGGTGGACCCGGGCAAGCTCCGCAAGACGCTTGCCGCGATCCTCGCCGAGCTCGCGCGGCTCCGCGACGAGGAGGTCCCCGCGGCCGAGCTTGCGAAGGTGAAGGCCTACCTGTCGGGCAGGCTCGAGCTCCGCCTCGAGGAGGCCCGCCACCTGTCCTCGTGGCTGGGCGGGCAGGAGGCGCTCCACGAGCGGGTGCACACGCTCGAGGAGGCGGTGGCCGAGATCGACGCCGTCGATGCGGCCGCGATCCGGCGGCTGGCCGTCGAGCTCTTCGTCGACGACGGCCTCCGCCTCGCGCTCGTCGCGCCACCCCGGACGGGCACGACGATCGAGCGCAGCCTCGCGTTCCCCGGGGGCGGGTGATGACCGCGGAGTGGCCGGGGCTCCCGGCCGACCGGCCTGGGCGCGATCCGGGCGCGAGCCTGCCGGACGCGGTCCTGCCCGGTATGGGCTTGCAGGGCGCGGTCGGCACGGCCGCGGACCCGAGCGGTGCGGTCCCGGGCCGATCAGATCCCCGGCCGCGCCCCGTCTCGCTCCGCCTTGCGCGGCTCCACCTCAGGACCGGGTCGATCTCGCTCGCCCGCGCGGAGCTCGAGGCAGCCGCGGGCGCCGGCGAGCTCGACGGCGGCGCACTGCTCGACCTCGCGGAGGTCCGGTGGCGCACCGCCGACGTCATCGGGGCGGGCGAGGCCGCCGACGCATACCTCGACGCCGGGGGCGACGCACTCGTCGCGCT
>JBAWVU010000377.1:0-2978 GCA_037147135.1 Chloroflexota bacterium | reverse complement strand
CCGAAGGATCTCCGCAAGGCGCTCGGGCGCCTCGTCGGCGAGCTCCGTTACGAGCGTCTGAAGATCACGGTCTCGATCGCCCTGTCCGTCGTCGCCGTCATGCTCAACATCGCCGGGCCGAAGCTCCTCGGCAACGCGACGAACACCATCTTCGAGGGCGTGGTCGGGAAGCCGTGGCCGGCTGGGATGACCCAGGCCCAGGTCGAGGCGATGCTCCGGGCGACCGATAAGGGCCAGATGGCCGACATGCTCTCGGGGATGACAGTCACGCCGGGCGCCGGGATCGACTTCGGGGCCCTCGGGCAGACGCTCCTCCTCGTGTCGGGCGTCTACCTCCTCGCGTCCGTCTTCACGTGGGGGGCAGCGTACATCATGGCCGGCGTCGCGCAGCGGACGGTGTACCGGCTCCGTCGCGACGTGGACCTCAAGCTCGCCCGGCTGCCGCTGAAGTACTTCGACGGCCACTCCCGCGGAGACCTGCTCAGCCGCGTGACGAACGACATCGACAACATCGCGCAGACGCTCCAGCAGAGCCTCACGCAGCTCATCACCGCGCTCCTCACGGTCATCGGCGTCCTGATCATGATGCTGACGATCAGCCCCCTCCTCGCGATCATCTCGCTCCTCGTCGTCCCGACAGCGATCGTCATCACGTTCCTCATCGCGCGCCGGTCGCAGGTCCAGTTCACGGCCCAGTGGGAGCGGACCGGGACGCTCAACGGGTTCGTCGAGGAGATGCACACCGGTCACGGTCTCGTGAAGGTCTTCGGCCACCAGGCGGAGTCCATCGCGACGTTCGACGCCGAGAACGACGCGCTCTATCACGCGAGCTACCGGGCCCAGTTCATCTCCGGGATCATCCAGCCGGTGATGAACTTCGTGAGCAACCTCAACTACGTCGCGATCGCGGTCATCGGTGGGGTCCAGGTCGCGAACGGGACGATGTCGCTCGGCGACGTCCAGGCGTTCATCCAGTACTCGCGGCAGTTCACGATGCCGATCACGCAGACCGCGAGCATCATGAATGTCATGCAGTCGGCGGCCGCCTCCGCCGAGCGCGTCTTCGAGCTCCTCGACGAGCAGGAGGAGATCCCCGACCCGGTCATGCCGGCGCTGCCGGAGCGCGTCGAGGGCCGGATCGAGCTCACCGATGTCTCGTTCCGCTACGAGCCGGACAAGCCCCTCATCGAGGCCCTCACCGAGGTCGTCCTCCCGGGGGAGACGCTTGCGATCGTCGGCCCGACCGGCGCCGGCAAGACGACGCTCGTGAACCTCCTCATGCGGTTCTACGAGATCGACGGCGGGGCGATCATGCTCGATGGCATCGACACGCGCGCGATGTCGCGCGACGACCTCCGACATACCTTCGGGATGGTCCTGCAGGACACGTGGCTCTTCGGCGGGACGATCCGCGAGAACATCGCGTACGGCCGCGAGAACGCGACCGAGGAGGAGATCCACGCGGCAGCGGAGGCCGCGCACGTCGACCACTTCGTCCGGACGCTCCCGCACGGGTATGAGACGGTCATCGACGACGACGCATCGAACCTCTCCGCGGGCGAGAAGCAGCTCCTCACGATCGCGCGCGCGTTCCTCGCCGACCCCGAGGTCCTCATCCTCGACGAGGCGACGAGCTCGGTCGACACGCGCACCGAGATCCTCGTCCAGAAGGCGATGAAGCGGCTCATGAAGGGCCGGACGAGCTTCGTCATCGCGCACCGCCTGTCCACGATCCGCGACGCGGACACGATCCTCGTCATGGACCACGGGCGCGTCGTCGAGCAGGGCAGCCACGAAGAGCTGCTCGCGAACCACGGCTTCTACTACGAGCTCTACAACAGCCAGTTCGGGGAGCCCGTCGCCGAGGCGGTGTGAGATCGAGGAACGGGGCACCGCGGCCCTACGCAGCGCCCCGTTCCTCGACCGAGCCCTCGTCCGCGCCCTCGACGAGCACGGGCGCATCGGCCGCGGCGGATCCCGGCGCCCCCGGGCGCATCGGCAACTTCCGCGTGAACCAGAGCGCGAGGATCGCGAAGAACGTCACGGTGCCCAGCGCGTTCTGCAGGGACTCGAGCTGCGCCTGGCCGTAGTCCTGGGCGACGGCGGCAGCGTCGGCCGCCGACATGCCGGCCTCCGTCGCGATCTGCTCCGCCTGCGCGACCGAGACCATCTCGAGTCCCTTCGAGGACGCGGACGTGACGATCTGCTGCGCGACGTCCGGCGGGATGTCCGGGTTCGTCTGCACGCGATCCACGAATCCGTGGGTGAGACCCGCGAGGAGGATCGCCCCGATGAGCGCCGTCCCGAACGAGGCGCCGAGATTCTGCGCAGTGCCCTGCAGCCCGCCGGCCTCGTTCGTCCGGGACGGGCCGACCGACGACATGATCACGTTGCCGAGCTGCGACGCGAGGAGGCCGGCGCCCGCGCCGAAGATGGCGAGGCCGATCGAGAACTCGAGCGTGTCGAGCTCGACGTTCATCGACCCGATCACGATCCCCGCCCCGACCGCGAGCGCGACGAAGCCGGCCTGGCAGACGCGCTTGACCGAGCGGCCCGCAGCGAGCCGCGGTCCGGCGAGCGCCGCGACAAGCATCGCCACGGACATCGGGATGATCCGCACCCCGGTCTCGAGCGCATTCAGGCCGAGGACGATCTGGAGGTAGACCGGCATGACGAAGAAGGTGCCGAGCAGGACGAACTGCGTCATGAACAGCGTGGAGAGGCCCGCCCGCAGCGTCACGACCTTGAGGAGCGCGAGGTCGAGGAGCGTGTCGAGCCCGCGTCGCGCTCGCCGTTCGGTCCACGACGCGAAGGCCCAGAGGAGACCGAGCCCCGCCAGGATGAGGAATGGGACGGCCGAGAACCCGAGTGGCGTGATCTCGACCCCGGCGATCGTGAGGGCGCTCCGGGGCTGGACCCAGCCCCACGTGCTGCTCATGAGGACGCCGAAGACGATGAGCGCGAGACCGAGCGCCGAC
>JBAWVU010000376.1:0-2985 GCA_037147135.1 Chloroflexota bacterium | reverse complement strand
GAGGTCGGCGGCAAGACCGAGCGCCCGGACGCGCCCCCGATCGCGACCCTGAGCGAGTACCTCGGCCACCGGACGAACAACGTGGCCGAGTACACGGCCGTCGTCCGGGCGCTCGGTCTTGCCGCCGACCTCGGGGCGCGTGAGGTCGATCTCATCCTCGACACGAACCTCGTCGTCGAGCAGCTGCACGGCCGCTGGAGGGTGAAGGACGCGAAGCTTGCGCCCCTCCACGCCGAGGCGCGGCGGCTGCTCGCGGGATTCGACCGCTGGTCGGCGGTCCAGGAGCCGCGCGCCCGGAACCACGCCGCGGACGCGCTGGCGAACGAGGCCATCGACCGCGCGCTCGCCGGGGGGCCCGCGATCGTCATCCGCCGGCCGGACGAGGGGATGCGCCAGCTCGGGCTCGACCTCGCGGGCGGACCGGAGCCGGGGCTCGGGCTCGACCTCGCGGGCCACCGTGAGCCGGAGCTCGAGCCCGGGTTCGACCCGGGCGATGCGGGCCCGAAGCCGGGGGTCCTCGTCGTGACGATCCTCGGCAGCGGCACGAGCGGAGGCGTCCCGCGGATCGCGTGCGAGTGCCCGACGTGCACCTCCACCGACCCGCGCGACCGCCGCCTCCGATCGTCGGCGCTCCTCGCGTTCGGCGACCACCGCGTGCTCATCGACGCCGGCCCGGACCTCCGGGCCCAGGCGCTGGCGGCCGGCCTCGACCGCCTCGACGCCGTCCTCCTCACCCACGAGCACGCGGACGCCATCGGGGGCCTCGATGACCTGCGTCGCTTCAACGAGCTCCGCGGCGGCTACCTCGACGTCCGCGCCTATCCGGAGAGCCTCGCGATCGTCGTCGGACGGTGGGGGTACGCGTTCGCGCCCGGGCAGCGCCACTTCGTCGGGCTGCCGCTGCTCCGGCCGGTCGAGCTCGCCGGGCCGTTCCTCGTCGAGGGTCGCCGGTTCATCCCCGTGCCGGTCGTCCACGGCGAGATGCGGATCGCGGGCTATCGGACCGGACGGTTCGCCTACCTCTCCGACGTGAAGCGCGTGGAGCCGGAGGGGAGGGCGCTCCTGCACGGGCTCGACGTGCTCGTCGTGTCGGCACTGCGCGACGTCCCGCACCCTACCCACCAGACGGTGGCCGACGCGCTCGAGCTCATCGCCGAGCTGCGCCCGCGCCGCGCCTACCTCACCCATCTCGACCACGACCTGCTCCACGCGGAAGTGGCCGCGAGGGTGCCCGACGGGGTAGAGGTCGCATGGGACGGGCTGACGATCGACGTCCGCGAGTGATGTCGATCACGCGTGATGTCGATCACGAGGAGGTGACGACGATGGGTGACGAGCCGACGGTCCTGTGCTACGGCGATTCGAACACGTATGGGCTCGACCCGGTGACGCGGCGCCGCTTCCCGCGCGACATCCGCTGGCCGGGCGTGGTCGCGGCCGAGCTCGCCGGGGTCGCGCACGTCGTCGAGGAGGGCCTTGGCGGCAGGACGACGGTCTGGGAATCGCCGTTCGCGCCGGGTCGCGATGGCCGCGCGTACCTCGTCCCGTGCCTCGCGTCGCATGCGCCGATCGCCGTGCTCGTCCTCATGCTGGGCACGAACGACCTCAAGTCGCTCTTCCGGCTCGCCGCTCCGGACGTGGCGGCAGGCGCGGCCGCGCTCGTCGACATCGCGCTCGTGAGCGGGGCCGGACCCGACGGCGGCCCGCCCCGCGTCCTGCTCGTCGCTCCGGCGCGTCTCGGCCCGGCGACCGCGATCTCGGCGCTCTGGGGGTTCGGCGAGGCGCGGGGGACGTCGGCCCACCTCGCGCCGCACTACCGGACGGCCGCCGCCGAGCTCGGGTGCGCGTTCCTCGACGCGGACTCGCTCGTCGCCGTGCACCCCGCGGACGGCGTCCACCTCGATGCCGAGGGGCACGCGGCCCTCGGACGGGCGATCGCCGCCGACGTCCGGGTCCTGCTCGGGGCGGATCGGGCGTAGAATCGGACCGCCAGCGAGTCGGCCGGATGGTCGCGCGGCGCGACGGGTCCGCCCGATCGCGTCGTGAGGAAAGTCCGAGCTCCACAGCGCAGGGTGGCGGGTAACGCCCGCCCGCCGCGAGGCGAGGACCAGTGCCACAGAGACGAGTCCGTCGCCCTCGGGCGACGGGGTGAAACGCGGCAAACTCCACCCGGAGCAAGGCCAAGTAGGAGGGCGCAACCCCGGTCCGCCGGGGGGAGAGGTGCGCTGCCCAGCCCTCGGGTCGGCCGCACGAGCCGGCGGGCGACCGCCGGCCTCAGATGGATGACCGTCGCCGCGAGCGATCGCGGCACAGAACTCGGCTTACAGGCCGACTCGCTGGCGCACCATCATCGGACATGCCGTCGGGGCGATGCCCCGCGGTCAGTCCTCGTCGGGCCTGAACGTCCCCTCGGCGGTGCACTCGTTGCACACGCCGGTCGCCATTCCGAAGTCCCCGATCGTCACCGGGGCGCGGAGGCCTGGCAGGAGGCAGTGGACCTCGTAGACAGGGTCGCGGCCCTGTCGAAGCTCTCCGACGGTGGCGATCCGCCGGAAGACGCAACGCCGGATGCGCACGTCCGCGAGGCGATACGCCTCCGGGGCGGGCGACGGGAGCGTCTGCGGGAGGGCCATCAGGCCGCGTGCCTCTTCATGGAGGGCGAACGCTAGCACCTCCGATCGGGGCGCGGCAAGGCGGGTGAAAGTACTAGACTCCCCACCGACGTTCGTTCATGACGGGAGGGTGCAGGGCAGGAGGTCGCGTGCCGGACCTGGGCCGTGAGCCGGAGGCGACCGATACGCCTGGCGCGCCTGACGCCCGCGCAGCGCGCGAGGTCCTTGGGCCGACGGCCGCGAACCGGACCTGCCCATTCCTGCGCGGCATCGATGCGGAGGGCACCGGCCGCGCCCCGATCCTCGCGCCCGACCCGTCGAATCGCTGCCTCGCGAGCGGCGACCCGGATGTCGTGTCGTCCCGGGACCAGGG
>JBAWVU010000375.1:0-2990 GCA_037147135.1 Chloroflexota bacterium | reverse complement strand
CCCGTACGACCTCGGGTACTCGCGCCGCAAGCTCCTCTCGATCGCGTCGATCCTCGCGATGAGGACCCCGATCGTCGTCCTCGACGAGCCGACGACCGGCGGGGACCTTCGCGGCGTGGCGCGGGTGCGCGCGATCGTCGCCGCACTCGCGGGGGAGGGGCGGACCGTCATCGCGATCAGCCACGACATGCGGTTCGTCGCGGAGACGTTCGGTCGGGTCGTCGTCATGCGCGCGGGCCGGATCGTCCTCGACGGCCCGCCGGCGGACGTCTTCGCGGAACGGCGCTGGCCGACGCTCGCGTCGACGTACCTGGAGCCGCCCTTCGCGGCGCGCGTCGGTGCGCGGCTCGGCGCGGGGTCGACGCCGACGGAGGCGGCCCTCGTGGAGGCGCTCGCCGGCAGCGGGGGCCGACGAACGCGGCCCTAGTGATCCAGTCCGAGCTTGATGGCGGCGATCGCTGCCTGGATGCGGCTGGTGGCCCCGAACTTGCTCATGATGCTCTGGACGTGCTTCTTCACCGTGACTTCCGCGAGGAAGAGCTCGCCGCCGATCATGCGGTTGTCATGCCCCTGGGCGACGAGCCGCACGACCTCGTATTCACGCTCCGTGAGCCCGGCGGCCGCGGGAGCAGGGGAGGCGGGGCTGCGCCGCGGTCGGGGTTCGGACCCACCGCCTGCGGGAGCCGCGAGGGTGAGGGGCCCGCGCAGGTCCGCGACGATCGTCCCCATCTCGACGAGCGACTGCCTGAGCGCGAGTGCGCATCGGACGGCGGCGACACGAGGCTCCGCGGCGGAGAGTGTCAGGTCATCGACGATCTGCAGCTGCTGCTCGATGGCCAGGACCAGTGACGGCTCGATCCCGGGGTAGGCCTCGTCGGCGAGCCACTCCTGCCGCTTGGCCTGCTGGCGAGCCGCGGCGAGGTTCGTGACGGCGCCGCGGACCAGGCTCGGCCCGGGCGCGTCGACCTCGGCGAGCTGCGGGACGACCCGCCCGACAGCGGTCAGCCACCCCCGGCCCTGGGCGAACGCGACATGCCATTCGACGGCGACGTATCCGCCGCCCTGGCATCGCAGGCGGTGAGTGATCGTGCAGCTCGGCGTACCGCGCCGGAGCCACCCCAGCGTGTCGAGGGTCTTCGCGAGGTCGTCCGGGTGGACCCGATCGAGGTACGGCGTCCCCAGCAGCTCCTCCAGTGGGTAGCCGAGGACACGCTCGCACGCGGGGTTGACACGGGTCAGGTATCCGTCATCGCCGGCGACCACGAGCATGTCAGTGGAATCCGCGAAGAGTTGGTCGATGTCCTCCTCGTCGCGGCGGTGATCCGGACTCGCGTCGAGCGTGAGCAGGTGACGGCCCGGCACGATGTTCGCCCTCGCCGACATCGCCACCATCGCGAGCGAGCCATCGGGGCGGATGAACTCGATCTCGTGCTTCCTGACCTCGACCCCCAGGCAGCCGGGCCATGCGGCACGCAGGCGGGCTTGGGATGCGAGTGGGAGGCAATCGTCGATCCGACGAGCGAGCAACTCGTCGCGGTCACGTCCGAGGATCGCGCAGGCGGCCTGGCTCACCTCCCAGAACCGACGCTCGTCGTCGATGACGGCCACCGCCGCGGAGGAGAGCGCGAATGTCGCCTCGAAGAGATCCCGGAACGCCGGATGGTCCACGCCGTGGAGTCCGACGACACCTTGTACAGCCAATGCGGCCTCCGACCGACTCTACCCCCCCAACGGGCGGACGGCGAAGACACATACGAACCCCCGGCGAGCCTACCCTCGACCGGCGGTCAGTGCAACTCCGCAGATACCATCCAGGGCTCCCGGACGGACTCCTCGGCCAACGCTTCCCGGATCCGTCACGGCACAACACCCACGCAGGTGCTGTCGGCTGACAATGTGAACCCGTCGGGCGCACTTGTCATCATCCATTCACCGTAGTCCGAGCATCCCTGCTGTCAGGGCGGCGGCCGGTCCGGTCGTTCGGGAAGGGCACCCTCGGCCAGCAGCCGGCGCAGCTCCGCGGATCTCGCCCGGAGCTCCTCCACGGACTCCTCGGCCAGGGCGTCGCGGATCCGCCATAGCGCGGCGTCCACATCCCGTGCCGCGGCGCTGCGCGCGTCTCCGGCGAGCTCGTCGAGTGCGAGCTCGCCGGCCGCGATCGCGCTTTCGGCCTCGATCCCCGCCTCGATCCGCTCCCGCTCGTCGCGATCGTGGTCCGCCAGCGCGTCAGCCTCGTCGACCAGCCGCGCGATCTCCTGGAGATCGAGCTGCTTCGATGACACGAACCGGGCGGAGGCATCGGTTCCTGCGAGCAGGTCGGTCGCCCGCACGTGCACGATGCCGTCCACGTCCACGTCGAACGCCACCTCGACCTTCACCGTCCCCCTCGGCGCCGGAATGAGCCCGTCCAGCTCCAGGTGGCCGAGTCGGACGTTCTCGGAGGTCAGCTCGCGCTCGCCCTGGACGACCTCGATCCGCATCTCCTCCTGGCCGTCTGATGCCGTCGAGAAGACCTGCGACGCCGAGACGGGCAGGGTCGCGTTGCGGGAGACGATCCGCGCGAACAGGCCGCCCTTGGTCTCCACGCCGAGCGACAGCGGAAGCACGTCGAGGAGGATCGCCCGCTCGATCCGCCCCTGGAGCATGCCGGCCTGGATCGCCGCGCCCAGTGCAGTGACAAGATCAGCATCGAGGTAGCGGTACGGCTCCGATCCGAGGAGCTCGCTCGCGAGCCTGCGAACGACCGGCATCTTGGTCCCGTTCCCCACGAGGATCACGAGGTCGAGCTGCGACGCGGTGAGACGGGCATCCGCGAGCGCCTGGCGGGTCGGCGGGACCAGGCGCCCCACGAGATCGGCGACGAGCCGCTCGAGGGTCTCCCGGGTCACGGCGACATCGAGATGCAGCGGTGTGGGGGACCGCCGGACGAAGGGCACGCTGGCTCTCGCGACCGAAGACGCCGACAGCTCCAGCTTCACCTTCTCGGCCGC
>JBAWVU010000374.1:0-3022 GCA_037147135.1 Chloroflexota bacterium | reverse complement strand
AGCACGGTCCGGGCGACCGAACCACACGCCCGCCTGCTCGGGATCGAGCGCGACCCGGCCTTCGACTGGAGTCGGGTCGTCGTCCTGACGGCCGCGGACGTGCCCGGCGAGAACGTCATCCACCTCATGAAGGACGACCAGCCGGTCCTCGCCGCGGACGAGATCCGCCACGTGGGCGAGCCGGTCGCCCTGGTCGCGGCCCCCACTCTCGCGCTGGCGCACGCCGCACGCGACCACATCCGGCTCCTCACGGAGCCGCTCCCGGCCGTCACGGACATGCTCGCTGCCGACCACGTGTTCGTCGAGTACGCCATCGCCCGGGGTGACCTCGAGGCCGGTTTCGCCGAGGCGGACCTCGTCATCGAGGGCACCTACCGGGTCGGCCACCAGGAGCACATCTACATCGAGACCCAGGCCATGATCGCCGTGCCGCGGCCCGATGGCGGCGTGACGGTCCATGGCTCGCTGCAGTGCCCGTACTACGTCCACGCGGCGATGAAGCGGGCGCTCGGCCTCGACGGCGAGCGGTGCGTGGTCGTCCAGGAGGACACCGGCGGCGCCTTCGGCGGCAAGGAAGAATACCCGTCGGGGCTCGCCATCCACGCCGCCATGCTCGCCCTGGCGGTCGGCCGCCCGGTCCGCCTGATCTACGACCGCCACGAGGACATCTCCGTCTCCACCAAGCGCCATCCGGCGGTGGTCACCCATCGCACGGGCGTCACGCGCGACGGCCGGCTGGTCGCCCAGGACATCGACATCACGTTCGACGCGGGCGCCTACGCGACCCTCTCGTCGGTGGTGCTCTCCCGCGGGACCCTGCACTCGGGTGGCCCGTATTCCTGTCCGAACGTGCGCATCCGCTCGCGTGCGGTGCAGACCCACACGCCGCCAACGGGCGCCTTCCGCGGCTTCGGCGCTCCCCAGACCGAGTTCGCCGTCGAGATGCAGGTCAACCGGATCGCCGAGGCCCTCGGCCTCTCGCCGGCGGAGCTGCGGGCCCGCTGGGCGTACCAGCTCGGAGACCTGACGCCGACCCAGCAGGTGTTGCGCGACAGCGTGTCCGCGCGGGAGACCCTCGCGGCGGCGATCGAGGCCGGCGACTTCGAGGCGCGCCGGAGCGCGTTCGCGGCCGCCCGCACCGTCGACCGCGCGGCCGGCGGGGCGCGCAGCGCACCCGGGATCGGCGTCGCCATGGGCTGGCACGGAGCCGGCTTCACGGGCGGCGGCGAGACGTACCTCGCCAGCATCGCCGCGGTGGAGCTGACGGCGGACGGGCGCGTCCGCGCCATCTCCGACCAGACGGAGATCGGCCAGGGGATGCGGACCGTGTTCGCCCAGATCGTGGCGGACCGGCTCGGGATCCCGTTCGAGGACGTGGACGTCGTGCGCCAGGACACCTCGGTCGTCCCCAACAGCGGCCCGACGGTCGCCTCGCGCAGCACGATGGTCGTCGGCGGCCTCCTCGCCCTCGCGGCCGATCGGCTCCGGACGGCGATCGAGGAGCGTTCTCCAGGGCCGTTCGCAGCGACCTATGCCGACGTCGCCCGGGCCCACGGCGCCCTCCGGTTCGACGAGCAGTTCACCGGCTACCCGGACATCAGCTGGGATGACGCGACGTACGTCGGTGACGCCTACCCGGCATTCGCCTGGGCCGCCGCCACGGTCGAGGTCGAGGTGGACCTCGACACGGGCGAGGTGGCCGTCCGGCATGTCGTCTCCGCGGACGACTGCGGCACGGTCATCAACCCCCTCATGGCCGCCGGCCAGGTGGAAGGCGGCTCGCTCCAGGCGGTCGGCTACGCCACCATCGAGGAGATGAAGCTCAAGGACGGCCGGTTCCTCAACGACCGGCTCTCCAAGTACCTGATCCCCACCTCGCTCGATGCGCCGAAGATCACGGCCATCCTGGTGGAGAACCCGTTCTCGGGCGCGCCGCACGGCGCCAAGGGGCTCGGCGAGCTGCCGATGGACGTGGTCGCACCGGCGGTGGTCGCCGCCATCCACGACGCGACCGGCGTCTGGATCCACGAGTTGCCTGCCACGCCGGAGCGGATCCTCGCGGCGCTCGACGCGGCCGGGCAGGCCGCACGTGACGGAGAGGAGGCCCGGTCGTGACGATCACCGCGCCCACCCGGGCGACCCACTTCACGGTCAATGGGAACCCGGTCGAGGTCGCCGGGCCCGGCGGACTGCGGCTGCTCGATGCCCTGCGCATCGATCTCGGCCTCACCGGCACCAAGGAGGGCTGCGGGGAGGGAGAGTGCGGCGCCTGCACGGTCCTCGTCGACGGGACGCCGGTGGTCAGCTGCCTGGTCCCGGTGGGCCAGGTGGAGGGCCGCGATGTCCGCACCGTCGAGGGGCTCGCCGAGGACGGTCGGCTCGACCCGATCCAGGCCGCCTTCGTGGACTCGGGCGGCGTCCAGTGCGGCATCTGCACGCCGGGCATCCTCATGTCGGCTCGCGCCTTCCTCGACTCCGGTGCCGAACCCACGGACGCCGCGATCCGCGAGGTGATCGCCGGCAACCTCTGCCGATGCACCGGGTACATGAAGATCATCGACGCGATCGCGAACGCGGCGACGACGGCACCGCGCGAGGTGCCGGGCGGCCTGCCGCAGGTGCAGCGCGAGCTTCCCGGGCCGGCGATCCGGCCCGACGTGGAGGCCGGCTCGGACGTGCGGGTCGGCGGCGCCTTCGTGCGCCCGGCCACGCTCTCCGAGGCGTACGCGCTCCTCGCGGCGGGCCCCTGGCGACCGATCGCGGGCGGAACCGACGTCATGGTCGAGCTCGCGGACGACGTCTCGGCGTCCAACCAGGCGCTGCTCGACCTGACCGGGATCGAGGAGCTGCGCGAGATCAGGCTCGACGGCGACCGGCTCGTGGTCGGCGCGACGGCGACCTTCGCCGACCTGCGCCGGTCGGAGCTCGTCCAGGCCCACCTCCCGGCGCTGGCGCAGCTGGCGTCCGCGTTCGGGGCGACGCAGCTCCAGAACATGGCGACCCTGGGCGGCAACGTCGTGAG
>JBAWVU010000373.1:0-3049 GCA_037147135.1 Chloroflexota bacterium | reverse complement strand
ACCTCGAGGTACTCGCCCGGGGAGTGGTCGAGGCCGCCGATCGGCCCGAGCCCATCGAGCGTCGGGACGCCCATCCCGGCGGTCGTGTTGCCGTCCGACGCGCCGCCCGTCGCGGCGTCGACGAGCGGGAAGCCGAGCCGTCCCGCGAGCCCGATGGCGATCCCGGCGAGCCGCGCGCCGCCCGGGCCCTTCTCCATCGGCCGCCATCCGGACATCTCTGCGACGTCCACGACGACGTCGGGGACCCCAGGGTGCGCGGCAAGGTCGCGGACGGCCGCGATCGCCTCGTCGAGCTCGTCCCCGGTCGCCGCCCGGAGGTCCACGTCGAGGACGGCCACCTCGGCGACGACGTTCGGCCGCGTGCCCCCGGAGATGACCCCGACGTTGCACGTCACGGTGGGCCACCGCTCCGGCAGGGCGTGGAGCCCCACCACGAGGTGCGCTGCGGCGAGGATCGCGCTGCGACCCTTCTCCGGCTCGACGCCCGCGTGCGCCGCGCGGCCCGTCACCGTGAGCCGCAGGTCGGCCGTCCCCTTGCGCCGGGAGACGATGTCGCCGTTCGCGCGGGCACACTCGAGCACCAGCACGGCATCCGACTCGGCGGCGAGGGCGCGGATGAGCGGCGTCGACGTCGGGGAGCCGATCTCCTCGTCCGGGTTCGCGATGAAGACCACCCTGCCGAGGGCGTCGGGAGCCAGGGCCCGGACGGCAGCGAGCGCATGCAGCCCGGCGAGGAGCCCGGCCTTCATGTCCGTCACGCCCGGGCCGGTGGCGCGGCCGTCGGCGATCCGGAACGGGCGGGCCGCGGCGGTCCCCGGCGGGAAGACCGTGTCGAGGTGGGCGAGCAGGAGGAGACGCGCCCGGTCCGGCCTGCCCTCGAAGTCCGCGACGACGGTGTCACCGAACGCGTCGTTCGGGTGGACGACGACGAAGCCCCCGAGCCGGCGGAGCTCGGCGGCAGCCCACGTGCCGACCTCGTCGACGCCCGACTTGGTGTGGCTCCCGCAGTCGACGGAGACGAGCGACGCGAGCTGGGCGAGGAAGGCCGGAAGCACGGCCTCAACCGTCGCACGGAGAGCGGCGATCTCCGCGTCGGTGACGGACGGCGCGGGCCGGTCGCCGGTCGCGGCGGACGCGGCAGCCGGACGGACGGCGGCGGGAGTCGCAGGGTCCTGCATCGTCCGCCGAGTGTACGGCCCGGCGGCGGAGGGGTGCCGTGCGCCGGCGGACGGGTGCCTCCTGCCCGGTCGCCCTCGCGTCGCGCCACGGGCGGCTGCGACCTTGCGCCGGCGGGGGCCGCACCCGCATGATGCCCGGCAGCGGCGCGCGCTTCGCGCCGACGCGCGAGGGAGGAGACGCGGGTGGAGGTCGTCATCGGGATCGTCCTCATCGTCATCGCCGCGATCGAGATCGCCACCATCAGCGCGATCGTCGCTCGCAGCCAGCCGGGCGCCTGACCGACTCCGCCGGCGACGACCTCGGCCGGCCTCCCGACGCGCTCCCGCGCCCCGCGACCCGCGGCGGGGCGATCCTCCGTCGCTCGCGGCGTCACGCGGGCGTCTACCGACGTGCGGTCCGGCGCGAGCTCAACAGGATCCGCGAGCCGCGGCGCCTCGTCGCGATCATCATCCTCGGGGTCGTCCTCGGGGTCTTCGGCGCCGGCCTGGCGGCCCGCGGCGAGGCGGCCGGCGCCGACGCCCACGCGTACTGGGCCGGCGTCCGGATCTGGCTCGCGGGCGGCGATCCCTACCAGGCCGTCGGCCCCTTCATGCCGTATGTCTACGCGCCGTGGATGCTCCCGCTCTTCCTCCCCTGGGCCCTGCTGCCGTGGGACGTCGCGTGGTTCGCGTGGCGCGGGGCGACGATCCTCCTCCTCCTCTGGACCGTCGCATGGGCGTACCGCCGGCGCCCGCTCGAGACCGCGCTCGTCGTCCTCCTCCTCTCGTTCCCGATCGCGGCCAACGTCGACACGGGGAACATCAACCTCGCCATCGTCTTCATGCTCTGGGCCGCGCAGATCGTCCGGCCCGTCATCGCGGGCCTCCTCTGGGCGCTCGCGACGGCGATGAAGTGGGTCCCCGTCGTCTTCATCGTCCTGCTGGCGCCCCGCGCACGCGGCTGGGGACTCATCTGGGCCGGGGTCGCGGTCATCCTCACGCTCGCGACTCTTCCCGCGACGATCGTCCAGGTCCAGACCGTCTTCGCGTTCCCGCGCCCGGCCCGCATCGACTACTTCGTGCTCCTCTGGGCCGCCGTGCCGTGGGTCTGGCGGCACCCGGCGCCGTTCTGGTGGGCGAGGCCGTCGGCCTGGCCCGCGATCGCGGGGAGGGTGCGTGCGTGGGGCGGCCGCTGGGGTACGCGGTTCCGCGCCTCGCCCGCGGACGCGGGCGCATCCGCTGCGCGATCGCTCGCGACCCGGACGAGGGCGTTCTTCGGGCTCGGCTGAGGGGCGACCGGCCGGGCCGGGAGGCGCGGCTACGCGCTCGAGCGATCGCGTGCGCGTGCCGCCGCCCTTCCGCGGAGGGGCTCGACCACCGGGACGAGGAGCGCCGCCGCCACGATGTAGGCGACGATCGCGACGACGAACGCCGCACGCGGCCCGGATCCCGCCTTGTCCGGTCCCCCCACGATGTCCATGACCACGCCGCCGAAGGCGAGCGCGAAGATCCCCGAGGTCGCCATCGCCACGTTGCCGAGGCCCATGTAGCGCCCCGACGAGGCCTTCGGGATGATGTCCGTCATGAGGGCCCAGTCGACGGCGAGGAAGGTCCCGCTCGCGATGCCGTACACCACCGCGCCGACGCACGCGACCGCGACGTTCGGCGCGACGATGAGGATCGCCATGCCGACGACGCCGAGGAAGCACGCCGCCCAGATGACGGCCTTCCGGCCGATCCGGTCCGAGAGCCGAGCGGAGGGAAGGATCGCGATCACGGTGGCGGCCGCACCGAGCCCGACGACGGCCGCGTAGGTCGCGCCTGCCTCGCGCTCACCAAGCCCGTGCGATCGGACGAGGTAGAAGAGGGCGAGGCTGAACAGGACGCCCCCG
>JBAWVU010000372.1:0-3066 GCA_037147135.1 Chloroflexota bacterium | reverse complement strand
TGGCAGGCCTTGAAGGCCACCGCCGTCCCGTCCACTGCGCCCAGCCCGCCGCCGGCGGTGGCCTTCAAGGCCTGCCAGGTGAGCGACACCGGCGGCATCGACGACAAGGGCTTCAACGCGAATGCCTGGAAGGGCATGCAGGACGCCGCTGCCTCGCTCGGCATCGAGGTCAAGTTCCTCGAGTCGAAGGCGGAGGGCGACTACGCCCGCAACCTCCAGCAGTTCATCGACGAGCAGTGCAACATGATCGTCACGGTCGGCTATCTGCTCGGCGACTCGACGGCCCTGTTCGCGAAGGCGAACCCGATCACCGAGTTCGCGATCGTCGACTACTCGTATGACCCCGCGATCCAGAACGTCTCCGGGCTCATCTTCCAGACGGATCAGGCGGCGATGCTCGCCGGCTATCTCGCCGCGGGCATGAGCAAGAGCGGCAAGATCGGCACGTTCGGCGGCATCAACATCCCGCCGGTCACGATCTTCATGAACGGCCTCGCTGCCGGCATCAACTACTACAACCAGGAGAAGGGCACCAAGGTCGAGCTCCTCGGCTGGGATCCCACTGCCGCCGACGGCAAGGGTGATGGCACGTTCACGGGCGACTTCTCCGACAAGGACAAGGGCAAGCAGGTCACGCTCTCCTTCATCCAGGAGGGCGCGGACATCATCGTCCCCGTCGCCGGCCCGGTCGGGCTCGGGGCGGCCGCCGCCGTCCAGGAGAACAAGGCCAACGGCGTCATGCTCATCGGCGTCGACACGGACCAGTTCGTGACCGCCCCCGAGTACGGCGACGTGACCCTCACGTCCATCCTCAAGCGCATCGACAACGCGGTCGCCGGCGCGGTGAAGGCCTCGTTCGACGACACGTTCCGGGGTGGCGTCGCGAACAACACCCTCGCGAATGAGGGCGTCGGGCTGGCCCCGTACCACGACTTCGAAGCGGCCGTCCCGGCCGAGCTCACGGCGGGGATAGACGCCCTCAAGGCGAAGATCATCTCCGGCGAGGTCAAGGTCGTGGACTACCTCGCGCCCAAGTGATAGGCCGCATCCGCGGATAACGGTCGCGACGACGGGCGGCGTCTCACGGGACGCCGCCCGTCGCGCATCCGGCCCCTCGTAGACGGAGGGACTGCGTGAGGCTCGAGCTTCACGGGATCACGAAGCGGTTCCCGGGCGTCGTCGCGAACGAAGGCGTCGACCTCGTCGTGGAGCCGGGCGAGATCCACGCCCTGCTCGGCGAGAACGGCGCGGGCAAGTCGACGCTCGTCAATGTCCTTTACGGCCTGTATCGGCCGGACGAGGGGTCGATCGTGCTGGACGGCACGACGACCACGTTCCGCGATCCCGGCGATGCGATCGCCGCCGGGATCGGGATGGTCCACCAGCACTTCATGCTCATCCCGGTCTTCACCGTCACCGAGAACGTCATGCTCGGGGTCGAGTCCACCCGCGGGCGGACCGGGTTCCTCGACTACAAGACGGCCCGGGCCAAGATCGTCGAGGTCTCGGAGCGCCACGGGCTCCACGTGGACCCGGATGCCGTCATCGAGGACCTCCCCGTCGGCGTCCGCCAGCGCGTCGAGATCATCAAGACCCTCTACCGCCACGCCGACGTGCTCATCCTCGACGAGCCCACCGCCGTCCTCACGCCCCAGGAAGACGAGGAGCTCTTCGAGATCATGCGGTCCCTCGCGAAGGCGGGGACCTCCATCATCTTCATCACGCACAAGCTCAACGAGGTCCTCGAGGTAGCGGACCGGATCACGGTCCTGCGTCGCGGCAAGGTCGTCGGGTCCACGACCCCCGCCAAGACGAACCAGAACGAGCTCGCGGCGATGATGGTCGGCCGCAACGTCGATCTCGTCGTCGACAAGGGCCCCGCAAGCCCGGCGGATGTCGTCCTCGAGATCGCGGGCCTCTCGGTGCTCGACGATCGTGGGCACCGGGCGGTCGATGCCCTGCATCTCACGGTCCGCGCGGGCGAGATCGTCGCGGTGGCCGGCGTCCAGGGCAACGGCCAGACCGAGCTCGTGGAGGCGGTCACGGGGATGCGCGCCGTGATCGGCGGCACGGTGCGGATCGCCGGTTCGGAGGTGAAGGGGGCCCCGCGCAAGGTCTTCGAGATCGGCGTCGCGCACATCCCCGAGGACCGGATCGAGGAGGGCCTCGTCCCCGGGTTCACCGTGGCCGAGAACCTCATCCTCAACACGTACTACCTCAAGCCGTACGCCAAGGGGCTGAGCGTCCAGCGCGACGCGATCATGGCGACGGCAGGGGAGCTGGTCGGCCAGTACGACATCCGGACACCCACGATCTTCAACGACGTCGGGAATCTCTCCGGCGGCAACCAGCAGAAGGTCATCGTCGCGCGCGAGTTCTCGCGCCCCATCAAGCTCCTCGTCGCGGCGCAGCCCACGCGCGGCCTCGACGTCGGCTCCATCGAGTACATCCACCGGCGGATCGTCGAGAAGCGCGATGAGGGCGTGGCGGTCCTCATCGTGAGCACCGAGCTCGACGAGGTCCTCGCGCTCGCGGACCGGATCGCCGTCATGTACCAGGGTCGCATCGTCGCCATCCTCGACCCGTCCGAGGCGACGCCGGAGAAGCTCGGGCTCCTCATGGGCGGCGCCCAGCTCGAGGGCGGCGAGCCGCCCGTCCAGGCACAGCTCGCTGCCGCGGGCGCCACGACGCCTCGCGGCCCCGACGCGATCCCCGGGGGAGGCGCCCGGTGAGCGAGCAGCCCCCCCGCGGCACGTGGGTCGGGCCGGACACGACCGTCGCGCGCGAGGCCGCCGTCGGCGACGAGCTCATCGAGAAGCCTGGCGCGCCGGAAGGCCGTGGGCGCGGCTGGCTCCGCGTTGACGTCCGGGGCGTCGCCCGGAGCCTCGTCGTGCCGCTCCTCGCGGTCTTCACCGCCCTCGTCATCGGCGCCTTCATCATCGTGCTGTCCGATCCCGAGTTCTACAAGGCCTTCCCCAGCGATCCGATCGGCGCGATCGTGGAGGGGCTCCGGAACGTCGCCGCCGCGTACCAGGCCCTCTTCACCGGATCGATCGGCAGCCCCAC
>JBAWVU010000371.1:0-3070 GCA_037147135.1 Chloroflexota bacterium | reverse complement strand
CGGAGATGGGGATCGAGGTCCTCATCTCCGACTTCGACGGCGAGGAGGCGCCCCTGCGGACCGTCATGGAGGCGGGGCCCGACATCCTCGACCACAACGTCGAGACCGTCCGGCGGCTCCAGCGGGCCGTCCGCAAGCGCGCCCGGTACGATCGCAGCCTCTGCGTCCTCGCGCGCGCGAAGGGGTACGCCATCGAGGCGGGCATCACGGTGCACACGAAGTCGAGCGTCATGGTCGGTCTCGGCGAGGCCCGGGCGGAGCTCTCCGAGACATTCCGCGACCTCCGCTCGGTCGAGTGCGACATCCTCACGATCGGCCAGTACCTCCGGCCGAGCACCGACCACCTCCCGGTCGAGCGGTACTACCACCCGGACGAGTTCGCCGAGATGAAGGTGGAGGCGCTCGCCCTCGGGTTCCGGCACGTCGAATCGGGGCCGCTGGTCCGGACGAGCTACCACGCGCGGGGCCAGGTGCCCGGCGCGGAGCTGCGCGAGCTCCGGCGGCGCGCTACCGTCGGCCCGGATGGGCGGATCGTCCCCGCGACCGGGTGACCCCCGGCCTCGGCCCTCCCTGGCGGCCCGCACGTCCGCTCGGCCTTGCGCCGCCGTCCGTTCGGCCCCCGCCCGGCACGGGTCACCTCGGGCATACTCCGGGTCATGAGCACCCCCGACATCATCATCCCCGCCGCTCTCCTCCCCGCCGATGGCCGTTTCGGCTGCGGCCCCTCCAAGGTCCGCCCGGAGGCCGTCGCCGCGCTTGCGGCGGTCGGCTCGACGTGGCTGGGCACATCGCACCGACAGCGTCCGGTACTCGATGCCGTCGGCCGCCTCCGCGGCGGCCTGCGGGAGCTGTTCTCGCTGCCGGACGGCTACGAGGTCGTCCTCGGCAACGGCGGGGCGACGGTCTTCTGGGACGTCGCGACGTTCGGGCTCATCGAGCGCAAGAGCCAGCACTGCGCCTTCGGCGAGTTCTCCGCGAAGTTCGCCCAGGCGGCGGTCGAGGCCCCCCACATCGACGCCCCCGAGATCCTGGAGAGCGAGCCGGGGAGCCGGCCGGACCCCGTCGCGAACGACGCCATCGACCTGTATGCGCTCACGCACAACGAGACGACGACCGGGGTCATGATGCCGGTCCTCCGCCCGCGCCACTCCGACGGCCGCACTGCCGTCGGGCTCGTCGCCGTGGACGCGACCTCCGGCGGCGGAGCCCTCCCCGTGGACCCCGCCGAGTTCGACGCGTACTACTTCAGCCCCCAGAAGTCGTTCGCGTCCGACGGCGGGCTCTGGATCGCGCTCCTCTCGCCCGGTGCGGTGGCGCGCGTCGGATCCATCAAGGGCTCCGGACGCTGGATCCCCGCGTCGATCGACCTCTCGATCGCGCTCGAGAACAGCCGCAAGGACCAGACGTACAACACGCCCGCGCTCGCGACGATCTTCCTCATGAACGAGCAGATCGCGTGGATGCTCGAGCACGGCGGCCTCGGCTGGGCGGCCGGCCGCTCGGCCGAGTCTGCGCGGATCATGTACGGCTGGGCCGAGGCGAGCCACTTCGCGACGCCGTTCGTCACGGACCCGGAGCATCGGTCCACCGTCGTCGCGACCATCGACTTCGACGCGCGTGTCGACGCGCAGGTCGTGAGCAAGGTCCTGCGGGCGAACGGGATCGTGGACACCGACGCGTACCGCAAGCTCGGCCGGAACCAGCTGCGGATCGGGCTCTTCCCCGCCGTGGACCCCGCCGACGTCGAGGCGCTCACCGGGAGCATCGACTTCATCGTCGCCGCGCTCTCCTGAGACGGGCGCGCCGGCGACGGCCGTCGGCGCGCTATCCTCCGGGCATGGCGCCGCAGATCGCCCGTAGCCTCCCGCTCGCCGAGCTCCATTGCCACCTCGGCGGGGCCGTGACGCCGGCGATCATGTGGGGGATCGCCCACAACCAGGGGATCCGGCTGCCGACGAAGGACTACTGGCAGTTCCGGGACATGATCACCGTCTCGCCGCGGCACGGGCGCTCGTTCGACGGCTACCTCGAGCTCTTCCACTGGACCGAGCTCATCCAGTCGTCGCCGTTCGCGGTCGAGCGGTCCGTCTACGAGGTCGTGGGCGGCGCGTACCGGAAGAACAACATCACGACATGCGAGGTCCGCTTCAACCCGATGAAGCGGAACCGCGGCGGCGAGCAGGACCTCGACCACATCATCGCGGCCGCCGTCCGCGGGATGGACCGGGCGACGCTCGAGTACCCGGTGAAGCCGGGCCTCATCCTTTGCCTCGACCGGGCGTTCCCGTACGAGCTCAACGAGATCATCGCCGAGAAGGCGATCACCTGGCGCGACCGGGGAGTCGTGGGCGTCGACATCGCCGGCCCGGAGTCGCCGTCGTTCCGACCGCGCGACTACGCGCGGCTCTTCAGGCGCGCCCGCGGGTTCGGGCTCGGCCTCACCGTCCACACGGGTGAGTCGGGACCGGTGGAGGAAGTGGCCGAGGTCGTCGAGTCACTCGAGCCGGACCGGATCGGCCACGGCGTGAAGGCGGCCTACGACCCGCGGACGATGGCGATGATCCGTGAGCGGGGGATCGTCCTGGAGCTCTGCCCGACGTCGAACCTCAACACGCGCGTCGTGTCGGGCTGGGACGAGTTCCGCTGGATCTTCGACACGTTCCGCCGCAACGAGATCCGGTTCACGATCAGCACCGACGGCCCGGAGATGCTCAAGACCTACATCCGCGACGAGCTCGCCACGCTCGGGAGGCTCGGGATCCTCACCCTCGCCGAGCAGGAGGAGGCCGTCCGTACCGCGCTCGCGGCATCGTTCGTGCGGAACGTCGGCGACGTCGGGCTGCCACAAGCGGAGCCGCCGACCCGCGAGGAGGTCGAGCGGGAGGAGGCCTGACGCGCGGCCCGTCAGGCGTCGGGTGATCCGCGGTCGCCGGTGGAGCTGATGCGGTAGGAACACGCGCGGTCGCCGGCCGGGATGTGCGACGTGCGCACGACGCGCGCACCGAGGACATCGGCGAACAGCTCCAGCTCCTCGGCGCACGCGGCGGGCCGTCCGGCGGCGGCGTGGAGG
>JBAWVU010000370.1:0-3078 GCA_037147135.1 Chloroflexota bacterium | reverse complement strand
AGCTCCACGTCTTCGACGGCGAGCCGGGCTTCACGATGGCGCAGGGACAGTGACGACGGCCGGTCAGGAGAGGGCTTCGATCGGCTCGACGGCCTGGTGGAGGGATGTCGGCTTCCGGAGGAAGTACCCCTGCCCGTTGGCGACGCCGAGCCCACGGAGCGCGGACAGCTCGGAGGCCGTCTCGATCCCCTCGGCGACGATCGAGATCCCGAGCTCGGTCGCGAACGTCACGAACGCCGCGGTGAGTGCGCGCTTCCGCCGGTCGGTGTCGACGTCCCGCGTGAGGCTCAGATCGATCTTGATGACGTCCGGCTCGAGCCGGAGGATGTGGCGGAGGCTCGCGAACCCGGCACCGGCGTCATCGACGGCGAGACGGCCGCCGGCTGCCCGGAAGGAGGCGAGTGCGGCGGCGAGCGCGTCGTAGTCGGCGACCGGTGCGTGCTCGGTGACCTCGAGGACGATCTGCTCCGGCGGGAGTGCGAAGAATGCGTCGAGCGCGGGGCTCTCGATGATCGTCTGCGGCGACAGGTTGACCGAGAGGTAGATGCTGCCGAGCGCGGGGTCATCGAACGCGGCCAGAGCTGCCCGGATCGCCGCGATCTCCAGCTCGGCACTCCGGCCGTCCGTGGCGGCGTCATGGAACCACGCATCGGGTGGTCGGGACGGTTCGATCATGAACCTCGCGAGTGCCTCCACGCCGATGATCCGCGATGTCCGCAGGTCGACGATCGGCTGGTAGACCGGGGTGATCGCCCCGGGCTCGAGGGCCCGGTCGATGAGGTCCCGGAGCGACTCCTGCTCCTCCGCCACCCGCGCCTCGCGCTCCAGCTGCCCGGCGAACTCGCGCACGACGTCCGCCGCGACTCCGGCGGAGAGGTGGCCGAGACCGGATGCCGCGAGACGGATCGCGTCGATGATCTCCGCGGACGGCGCGTTCTTCACGATGTAGCCGATGGCGCCCGCGCGGATCATGCTCCGCACGCTCCCGCGGTCATCGAAGACCGAGAGCGCGATGACGCGCGTGCCGGGGGACGCCTCGACGATCCCGCGGGTCGCCGCCGGGCCGCCTCCGGGCATCTTCACGTCCACGAGGGCGACCGTCGGCCGCTCGCGCGCTGCGAGCTCCACGGCCGAGCGGGCGTCCCCGGCGGTCCCGGCGACGGCGAGATCGGGACGGGACCGCACGAGGTCGGCGAGCGCCTCCCGGAGCAGGCGGTCGTCGTCGACGAGGATGACCCGGATCGTCGCCTCCTTCATGACGTGACGGACCCGGCGGCGTCCGGTCCGGCGAGCGCGGCGTCCGATTCGGCGAGCGCGTCGAGGTGCAACGCTGCCCCGTATCCGATCGGGATCCACACCTCGATGGTCGTCCCCGCCCCGGGGGCGCTCTGGAGCCGCCACGTCCCTCCGGCGAGCTCCGCCCGCTCCCGCATCGCCACGAGGCCGAGGTGGCCGTGGGGGGGCCGGCGAGCGATGTCGGGATCCATCCCCTTGCCGTCATCGATGATCCTGGCGCGGATCCCGCCATCGGCGGATCCGATCTCGATCCGCACGTGGGTCGCCTCGGCGTGGCGTCGCACGTTGGCGAGCGCTTCCTGCGCGATGCGGAATACCGTCGTGCGCGGCTCGATCGGCGGCTCGGAGTCGAGCCGTCCGACGAGCTCGAACGCCGTCCTCGACCCGGCGTCGGACTGCCGGGCTCGATCGAGCTCCGCCCGCAGCGCCGCGACGAGACCGTCCTGGTCGAGGACGACGGGGTGGAGGTCGAACAGGAGGTTGCGGAGCCCTGTCGTGGCCGCCCGGGCCGTCTCGATGGTGAGGTCGAGCTCGGCCTGCAGCCGGGGCGTGACCGCCTGCCGGCGGGCGAGCTCAAGGCGGATCCCCAGTGCCGTCATCGTCTGGATCGTGTCGTCGTGGATGTCCGCGGCGATGCGGCGGCGCTCCTCCTCCTGGGCGGTGACGAGCCTGCGCAGGAGTTGCTCCCGCTGCTCCCCCAGCGTCCGCAGCCGGTCCAGGCTCTCCCGGAGCGCGGCCGTCCGCTCCCGCACCTGCCGTTCCAGCGACGCCTTCTCCAGGATGAGGTCGAGCTCGAGGAAGTGCGTCACCAGGATGTTGCGGATCCGGAGGCTGATCTCCGTCGGGTCGAACGGCTTGGTGAGGAAGTCGGTGGCGCCCAGGCCCAGCGCCCGTTCGCGGGCATCGCGGGTGGCATCGGCCGTCAGCACCACGATCGCCGTTCGCGGGCCCTCGCCATCGATCCCGTGCAACCGCTCGAGGATCGCGTAGCCGTCGAGCCCGGGCATGAGGAGGTCCAGCAGGAGCAGGTCCACGGGGTCGTGCTCGAGCGCTTCGATCGCCTGCCGGGGGTCCGTCCACGACCGCACGTCGCGGAACCCCGCGAGGTCGAGGAAGCGCTCGAGGACGCGGACGTTCGCCGGCTCGTCGTCGATGACGGCGATGCGCGCAGCATGCAGGCGGTCGCCGGGGATCATCCCGCCGCCTTCGCGTGCGCCGTCGCGGCGCGATCCCCGGACCCTGGACCGTCTGCCCGCCACTCCGGCAGCGTAATGGTCGAGATCGTCCCTGCGCCGAGGCGGGACTCGATCTCGAGCGTGCCGCCCATCGCCTCGACGAGCCGCCGCCCGAGTGACAGCCCCAGCGCCGCCCCGCCGTCGCTACCGGACAGGAACGGCGTGAATGCGTGCTGGACCTGGTCCTCGTCCATGCCCACCCCGTCGTCGGTGACCCGGATCCGAGCGAGACCGCCGCCGGTAGATTCGACGACGACCGACACGTGGACGACGCCGGCTCCGCCATGACGGACCGCATTGTCGAGCAGGTCCCAGATGACCGTCACGAGCCGCTGGCCATTGGCGCGCACCTCGATCCGATCCTGCGTGCCCCGCTCGTCGATCACCGTTTGAAACCCCGTCGCCAGCGGGCGGACGAGCTCGAGCGCCCGCCGGACGGCGTCCCCCGCGAGGACCGTCTCCATCGCCAGGTCGATGCGCCCCGTCTCGAGGCGGGCGAAGTCGAGCACCCGGTCGATCATGCGGAGCAGTGTCTCACCGCTGCCAA
>JBAWVU010000369.1:0-3088 GCA_037147135.1 Chloroflexota bacterium | reverse complement strand
CACGATCGCACCCGCGCGCTCGACCTCGAGGTCGAGCGCGCGGGTGCGATCGTGGCGGATGACGGGATCCCGATCGGCGATGACGGCGTTGGCGAACTTGGCGAAGAACATCGGCCGGTCGGGCGGCTCGATCGCCTGCTCCCGGACGTGGTCGAGGTAGTTGAGGCCGGCGCAGACGATCTTCCCGGGCTCCGGGATCGGCGCCGCGAGCCGGATGTCCGTCAGGGCGACGCTCCCCGTGCCGGCGGCGACGGCCGCCACGAAAGCGGCCCGCGTCCGGGCGAGCCCCGGGTCCGCCCGCAGGAGGCCGCGCAGGTCCCGCGCAGCGAGCGCGGGATCGAGTGCCGCGCCTCCGAGCGACGGGTCTGCGAGCGCCTCGAGGGCGATGATCCGCGTCCCCGGGTGGAACGGGCCCGGCTCGGCCGCGACCCCCACGGACGGCTCGGCGTCCGGCGCGGCGCCGGGTGCGAAGTACGACACGAGCCGCATGGGCCTCTCCTCAGGGTGCCGCCGATGCCGGCGGCGAGGCGGGCGACGCCGAGATAGCCGCGGGCGAGGCCGTCGGAGCAAGGGACGGCGAGTAGCCCGGCACCGCCTCCTGGCACTGCGCCTCCGGGCCTCGGTCGGCGTAGCGGTCCCAGAACGCGCGGAGCCCGGCGACGTCGAGCGTCGGCTGGTAGAGGACCCGGTCCCAGACGACCGCCGCGAAGGGCTCTGCCATGTCGTCGAAGCGGGTGATGATGAGGGTGTCCTCCAGCCCGCACAGGGGGCTCCTGGGCCGCTCGCCGAAGTAGGCGCGGAGGGCGGCGATGTCGACGTCCGAGCAGCCGCCGGTGGCGCAGTTGTACAGGACCACCATCGCCCCGTGCTCGAGGTTGTGGATCCAGCCCTGCGGGAGCGTCTGCTCGTCCAATCCGTAGAACTTCGCCGGGATCGGCCCGTCCGGGAGGTCGTTGTAGTGCGAGCCCGAGCTCGGCGGGCAGTACGTGTACGCAACGCTCTGGCCGCGCGCCACGTGCTGCCTCCCGAGGTCGTCCGCCGGCTGTCCAAGGGCTGCCGGAGTGCCGCCGGGCACGGCGCTCGCTGCGGGCTTCGGCAGGAGGATCGTCGAGCAGGCGTACGCCTTGCTCGTCGTCTGGATGAACAGGAAGCCGCCGACGATGGTCACGATGGCGAGCGCGCCGACGACGACGAGCGCCGTCCGGTAGCGCTCGAGGAACGGACGCCGGTCCTCCAGCGTGCGGTCGTGCTCGCGACGCCCGGCGCGCGGGGTCCCCGTCGGGCCGGTCGCGGTGGCACTTCGTCCGCGTTTCGCCATGCGCATCGCTCCTAGGGTTCGTCGAGCCAGTCGCGGACGCCGGGCCGCGTGAACGATCGGAAGAGGACGATCGCGATGATCGGCGCCGGGATCGCCTGGTCCACGACCCACCGGAGCGACGGGCCGATCCCCGCGAGGATGAGGAACGTGTCCGCGAGGAAGACCTTGACGCCGAGGGACATGGAGCGGACCGTCTGCACCGGCGGATTGTGCCACGGGACGGGGCGGCGGCCTTCGGGGACCGCTGCTCCGACGTGCGCATGTGCGCGGCCCGTCGAGGGCGGCTGGACGATCGACGGGGCCGCGGGCGTCTGGCCGCGTCACTCGACACGTTGGGGGTTGACACCATCGCGCGACCCTCCGTAGGATGTACTAAACCGGTTTGCTAAACCGGTGCGCAGCGAGCCTCCGGGGATCGAACCCCCGGGCGGGCGCGCGGTTGGGGAGGTCGATCCGGTTTCGTCCGGATCGGGCCGCGAGGTGACAGTGGCGGAGAAGGCCGGCGACGGTTCGTGGAACCGGTCCGCGCCGACGGGTGAGCTCGGCGAGCCGCGCGCGGCGCGTGCCCGCATCGCGGACGTCGCCCGCGAGGCAGGCGTGAGCAAGACCGCGGTCTCGTTCGCCTTCAACAACCCGGAGCGGCTCAATCCCGAGACCGCCGACCGGATCCTCGAGGTCGCCGAGCAGCTCGGCTATCGGCCGCACCCGGTCGCGCGGATGCTCACGCAGCGCAGGACCGGCACGATCGGGGTGCTCACGCCGCAGGCGCTCTCCGTCGTCTTCTCCAACCCCTTCTTCGGGCTCTTCAGCGAGGGCGTCGCGGCCGCGGCGGAGTCGTCGGGCTATGCGCTCCTCTTCGTCTCCCCGCTCCACGGGTCACTCGCCCGGGCCGTCGGCCGGGCCACCGTCGATGGCTTCGTCGTGCTCGGGCTCCCGGAGGAGCACCCCGAGATCGAGCAGATCCGCCGGGCTGGACTGCCCACGGTCCTCGTGGACTCCCAGGCCTTCCCGGCCCACGGCTCCGTCCTCGTCGACGATGAGACCGGTGCCCGACTCGCGGCGGAGCATGTCGTGGGCCTGGGCCACCGCGACATCCTCGTCGTGGGCGTGGAGCCGCCCGCCCCATCCTCGCGGCTGGGCCCGGACGGCATCATGGGCCGCCGGCTCAGCGCCTACCGCGAGGTACTCGAACGCTCAGGCGGGGTCTTGCCCGATGAGCGCATCGTCGTGGGTCCCGCGACGATCGAGGGCGGGATGGCCTGCCTCCGGCGGGCGTGGGAAGACGGACTCCGGCCGACCGCCGTGCTCGCCATGAGCGACGCGATGGCGATCGGCGTCATGCATGCCGCGCGCGAGCTCGGGCTTGTCGTGCCGCGGGACTTGTCGGTGGTCGGCTTCGACGACATCGATCTCGCCCGCTACACGAGCCCCGCGCTCACCACGGTCCACCAGCCGGTCCGCCTGAAGGGCGAGGAGGCCGTCAGGCTCCTGCTCGCACAGGTCGACACCCGCGAGACCGCGGCGCCGGAGCAGGTCCGGCTGCCGACGCGACTCATCGTTCGCGGCAGCACCGGCCCCGTCCCGGGCCTCCGGGGGGAGGTGCCCGCGGCGAGCTGACAGGACGGCGCCGTGCCGTCCGCTCACGTCGTCACTGGAACGGCTCGCGGGGAGCGTCTCCGCGAGCAGCCGATCCAGCTGGTCCGACCGCGCTGAGCGGTCGGGAGAGGTCCGGCCCCGAGGCCGGAAAGAGGAGGAGAACAGGATCCGATG
>JBAWVU010000368.1:0-3116 GCA_037147135.1 Chloroflexota bacterium | reverse complement strand
GGCCCCGCGCGGGCTCGCGGCCGGAGCGGTAGGAGACGGACCCGACCCCCTGCCCCAGGGGCCGGTGCCGGGCGTCAGGAGCCGGGGCCGCCCCCGAGGATCGGCGATCCGCGCCGGAGCGCACGCGCGCGGTTCACCCACATCCGGAGCCGGAGCGCCCAGAAGTCCTTCACGGCACGCCAGACGACGCCGACCTTCGCGCCCGTCTGGGAGCCCGCCGTCCGCGGGTAGTGCGGGACGCCGACCTCGACGATCGTGCGTCCGCTCGCCTCGAGCTTGATGCAGAGCTCCGCCGAGAAGAACGCGCCGCCCGACTCCACGCGGATCCCCTCGAGCGCCTCGCGCCGGAAGAGCTTGCAGGCGCAGTCGACGTCGCGGATGCGCAGGCCGAAGAAGATGCGGTTCGCCAGCTTGTACAGGCTCGCGTAGACCGTCCGGACGAGCGGGTCGGCCCGCTTGATCCGGAACCCGGCGACGACGTCCGGATGGTCCGGGCCCGCGAACAGCGCGGTGAGCCGGCCGAGGTCGTCGACGTGGAACTGCCGATCGCCGTCGGTGAACGCCACGGCCGTGTATCGGGCGGCGCGGAAGCCGGACCGGAGCGCGGCTCCGTACCCGTGGTTCGTCGGGTGGTGGACGACACGGACGACATCGGGGTGCTCGGACGCCAGGCGGTCCGCGATCGCGGGCGTCGCGTCCCGGGAGCCGTCGTCGATGATGACGATCTCGAACCGCTCCGCGAGCGCCGGAAGCGCCTCGAGCGCTTCGACGACGAGCGGCTCGAGGTTGGCCTCCTCGTCGTGGGCCGGGAAGAAGCAGGAGAGCTCCGCGAGGCGCGCCCGGGCGCCCTCCCGGCCGGCCTCCGCGGGCACGCCCGTCCCCGTCATGACCCCGCCTCCCTGAGGCTCACGACGCGGACCAGTGGCTGGCCCGCGACCGAGTGGATCGTCTCGAGCACGAACTCATCCTCCAGCTGCGGCATGTCCGCCGGCTCGCGGACGAGGTAGACCGGGCGACGGCCAAGCTCCGCCCGGACGACGTCGGAGACGCCGCCCATGCCATCGTTCACGCGCGTGCTGTCGTCCACGACCCGGATGTCGGGCCGCCGTCCCTCCACGATGGTCCCATACCAGAGCGGCGTCGAGTAGCTCCACCAGGACACGACGACCGCGTCGGGTTCCAGGTCGGCGAGCGTCTCGTCGAGCCAGGCCCGCGCGTCGAGGTAATCCACGCCCCGCACGGTCTCCTCCCGTGCCGGCAGGTCCGCCAGCGCCGGCGCGACCACGGCGATCGCGAGGATCCCGGCGACGAGGCCGGAGATGAGCCGGGCGCGCTCCCCGCGGGGGCCCGCGAGCCGCGCGGCGGGCCGGGCCGCGACGAGATCCGCGACCCAGCCGGCCGCGATGACGACCCAGCTGATCGCGATGAGCGCCGGGCCGAGGTGGTAGCGCTCGATCTCCGCGTTCCTGTACACGGCGGCGAAGACGAGCGTGATGACGAACGCGGTCACCGTGAGCAGCGCGTAGCGGGGCCGGTGCACGGCGGCGGCGGCCGCCGCGACCGGGACCGCGAGGGTCAGCCACCCCAGCTGGGCCCAGACCGCGCCGGCCATCGTCGCGACCGTGCCGCCGGGATCGGCGAACGGGTCCGTCACGACGCCGCGGAACTGCTCGCCGAGGACCACGTACCAGAAGCCGGCCCACGTGTCCGGGCTCCCGTAGACCAGCGGCGCGCCCAGCGCCGCCGAGAGCGGCAGCTGCAGGTAGAGGAGCGCGGCGGTCCCCAGGACGGCCGCGGCGCACCCGAGCACGAGTGCCGGCCGCAGCACGATCCGCGGCTCGGTCGCCAGGACGTACAGCGCGATCCCCGGCGCGAGGAGCAGCGTGAGCTGATGGTTGCCCAGGGAGATGCCGTAGACGATCGCTGCTGCGACGAGCCAGCGGTCGGTGCGTGGCAGCCCGGCGCGGCGCCGGTCGCCCCAGGTGACGAGGACGAGGAGGAGCGCTGCGAGGAGGAGCCCGTGGAGCGCGTGGGGATCCGCGTGGGTCCCCAGGTACCAGGTGACCGGGGTCGCGGCGAACGCGACCCCACCGGCGAACCCGAGGAGCGGCCGATCCGTGAGCCGGATGAAGAGCAGCGTCGCCACGCCCGTCGACGCGGCCACGACGATCGCCGAGAGGAGGTTGAGGCGGAGCGCCGGGTCGCCGACCGGCGCGAGGACGATCGATGCCAGCCACCCGAGGAGCACGTACGCCGGGTAGCCGGTCGGGTGAGCGGTCCCGAGGACCGGCCCGATCGCCTGGAACTCCCCGGGGTCCCAGAACGCGACCCCGGGCAGGAGGTGCACGAGGCCGAGCCCGAACGACAGCCCGGCGGCGAGGAGCGCGGGGACGACGTACCAGCGGACGAGATCGGTCCGCTCCGCCCCTGCGTCGACCGCCGCCGGCTCACCAGCCAAGGATCGACCTCCAGACCACGCCCCACAGGGTGACGGCCATCGAGATGCCGATGAGGACGTACGCGGCGACGCGCCCTCGACCCGTGAGCGAGTCGAGGCCGAGCGCGACGACGGGGAGGAGGAACGGGGCGAAGTCGAGCGAGAAGCGGTATCCGAACTGGACCCAGCCCTGGCTGAAGTGCATGAGGTTGAGGGTCGCGATGAGGAGCGTCGCGGCGAGCCCCCCGGCGACGACCGGATCCACGGAGCGTCGGCGGATGGCGGGGATGACCAGCAGGTACGCCGGGCTCGTGAGGAGCAGGCTCATCCCGACCGCGTCGGGCGCGAGGACGGGGCAGTCGTGGTCGAAGAACGAGGCGGCCCCGAGCTCGGCGAGGCACTCGAGCCGGAGGTTCGGCGGCTGGAGCAGCATGATCGCGAGGTTCTGCGGGATGTAGCGGATGTCCTCGATCGACCACGCCGCCCGGTAGCCCAGCACGGAGTACGCATCCACCTCGTACCGGTACAGGTACTCGTACGCCGGGTTGAACAGGTGGCCCGTGGACGCGAGGTTGTAGGCGGCGAGCGCGAGGAGCGGGAGCGCGGCGCCGCCGGCCACCGAGAGTGCGCGACGCCGCAGCGTCCCGCCGCCGACGAAGAGGAAGAAGATCCCCCCGAG
>JBAWVU010000367.1:0-3129 GCA_037147135.1 Chloroflexota bacterium | reverse complement strand
CTACTACGCGGTCGTCCTCGTGCCCGCCATCGCGGCGCTCGTCGGCGCCGGCATGGTGGACATGTGGGCGCTGCGGTCGCGCTCGCGCCTCGGCGGCATCCCGCTCGCCGCGGCGATCCTTGGCAGCGCGGCCGTCGCGTGGGCGCTCCTCGAGCGGACGCCGGACTTCGTGCCCGGCCTCGGAGTAGCGGTCCTCGCGATCGGCGCGATCGCCTCCCTGCTCATCGCCATCCCGGTCGAGGTCGGTGGACGCGTCCGGCTCGCGGCCGTGTCGATCGCGCTCGTCGCGCTCCTCGCCGGCCCGATGGCCTACTCGATGGACACGATCGCCTCCGCGCATTCGGGCGGTGACGCGAGCGCCGGCCCCCAGGTCGCAAGCACGGACGGCGGTCCGGGCGGCAAGGGCGGCGGGCCCGGCAGCGCGGGCGGTGGGCCGGACGGCCAGTTCGCAGCGGTCGGGGCGCCTCGGTCGAGCGCTGCGGGCGGGACTCCACCGACGGATACGGGCACGGTCGGGCAGGCCCCGTCCGGCGGCACGGCCGGCGGCGGCATGGGGGGCGGGGCCGACGCCACGCTGACCTCCTACCTCATGGCCAACCGCGGCACGGCGACCTGGATCGTCGCGGTGAGCTCCGCGAACTCGGCGGCACCGATCGAGCTCGCCACGGGCGCACCGGTGATGGCGATGGGCGGCTTCACCGGCTCCGACCCCGCTCCGACGCTCGCCGAGCTCCAGTCGTACGTCGCGTCTGGCCAGCTTCGCTACGTGATCGTGGGCGGAGACGGCGGGAACGGCGGAGCGCCCGGCGTCGCCACGACGACCTCGACCGGGACCGGATCCGACGGCACCGCGTCGACGCGCAACGCCTGGGTCACGAGCGCGTGCACCCTCGTCGACTACGGCGGGTCCGGCACGTCGACGCTGTACGACTGCGCCGGGGCCATCGCCACCGGCGGCTGAGCCCCCACGCGGGCCGGGGCGGGCACACCGTCCCGGCCCGCGCCACGACCCGCTCCCCGAACGCCCCCGGCCCGTCGGCCGGGGGCGTTCCCTCATGGTGCATGGATTGTTCATGCGAGCCATACTGTTTGTGTGAAGATGACCGTCGTGACCGGTGTCCCCTCGCTTCCCGCCTCCGCGGCGCGCCGGCACGCCGCACCGCTCGCGTCCGAGACCCGCGCCGCGCTCGCGGACGACCTCATCGACGAGCTCGCCGGCTGGAGCCCGCCGGACCGCCTCCGGACGTTCACGAAGTGGCACCAGGGGTCGCTCAGCCTCGTCCAGCTCATCGTGCTCACCGTCCTCGAGGCGCACGGCCCGCTCCAGATGAGCCGGCTCGCGGAGGCGCTCGACGTCTCCGACGCGAGCGCGACGGGGATCGTCGACCGGATGGAGAAGCGCGGCCTCGTCGGGCGTCGTCACGACGCTGACGACCGCCGCGTCGTGATCGTGAGCCTCGCCGACGGGGGCTCTGCGGTCTTCCGCGACCATAAGCAGCTGCGGCGCGGCCGCCTGGCGACCCTCGTCGACCGCCTGTCTGACGACGAGCTCGCCGGCCTCCTCACGGGCCTGCGCGGGTTGCGCGCCGCGATCGTCACGGCACACGCCGAGGCCGGGGCGGCCGTGTCTCCCCTCCCCACCACCGATGATCCGGCCACGTCGCCCGGCGGCAGCCCCGTCGGCTCGGAGGACCTCGCATGATCCGCCTGCTGCGCTCGTACCTGCGGCCGTACCGCACGCCGCTCGCGCTCGTCGTCGTCCTCGTCGCGATCCAGGCGATCGCGAACCTCTACCTGCCGAGCCTCAACGCGGACATCATCAACAACGGCGTCGTGAAGGGCGACATCGACTACATCCTCCGGATCGGCGCAGTCATGCTCATCGTGACGTTCGCCTCCGTCATCTGCGCGATCATCGGCGTCTTCTTCGCCTCGCGGATCGCGATGGGCGTCGGCCGCGACCTGCGCGGCGCGATCTTCCGGAAGGTGCTCGCGTTCAGCCAGGCCGAGACGAACATCTTCGGGACGCCGTCGCTCATCACGCGGAACACGAACGACGTGCAGCAGGTGCAGATGCTGCTCGTCATCGCGATGACGATCATGATCCTCGCCCCGATCACCGCGGTCGGCGGCCTCATCATGGCGCTCCGCGAGGACGTCCCCCTCTCCGCGACCCTCCTCGTCATCCTCCCGATCATGGGCATCGTCGTCGTGCTCACCCTCAGGCGCGCGATGCCGCTCTTCCGCGCGATGCAGAAGAAGGTGGACCGGATCAACCAGGTGATGCGCGAGACGCTCTCCGGGATCCGCGTCATCCGGGCCTTCGTCCGGACCTCGCACGAGGAGGAGCGCTTCGACGTCGCGAACCGCGACCTCTATGACACCTCCCTCTCCGTCACGCGGCTCTTCGCGTTGATGATGCCGCTCATCATGGCCATCTTCAACCTGTCGTCGGTCGCGATCATGTGGTTCGGCGCGATGCAGGTCGACAGCGGCGCGATGCAGATCGGCAACCTCACCGCATTCATCCAGTACACCATGCAGATCCTCATGTCCGTGATGATGGCGACGATCATGTTCGTCATGGTCCCGCGCGCGGCGGCCTCGGCCGAGCGGATCGCCGCCGTCCTCGACACGGACGAATCGGTGCACGATCCGGCCACTCCGGCGATCGTCGAGGCGCCGAAGGGCGTGGTCGAGTTCCACGAGGTCGACTTCGGGTATCCGGGAGCCGAGGACCCGGTCCTCCACGCGATCTCGTTCGTCGCGCAGCCGGGTGAGGTGACGGCACTCGTCGGGGGCACCGGGAGTGGCAAGTCGACGCTCGTGAACCTCCTGCCGCGCTTCTATGACGTGACGGGCGGCAGCGTGACGATCGACGGGGTCGACGTTCGCGCGATGCGCCAGGAGGACCTCTGGGACCTCATCGGCATCGTTCCCCAGCGGGCGTACCTCTTCACGGGGACGGTCGCGACGAACCTCCGCTACGGCGCGCCGGATGCGACGGACGAGGACCTCTGGCAGGCCCTCCGGATCTCGCAGGGGGCCGACTTCGTCGCGGAGATGGAAGGCGGACTCGACGCGCCGATCACGCAGGGAGGCACGAACGTCTCCGGCGGCCAACGGCAG